>JAYVWH010000316.1:0-4402 GCA_043786265.1 Kofleriaceae bacterium
TTCGTGGAAGTCCTTCGAGAAGGCGATGATCGGCGTCGACATGTTCGTGTGGGAACACCATGTCGTCTGCTCGACGTCGTGACCAGATGATCACCGAGAGCAAACGCGTGAGAGTTTGCCCATGCGCAGCGCTCGTGCGCTGGCGCTCACCCGCACACCTCGTCGCGGGTCATCGGATATAGGAGAAAGTGACCAGGTGGTCGTCGGTCACCGCACCGTCGACGAGCGTCACTCCGCGGGTCACGACGATCGCCTCCGCCTCGCGCGGCAGCCCATCGAACTGCATCTGCAGCGCGGCCTTGTGCAGGCACTCGAGGAGCGAGTCGTCCTTGATTGTCGACTTGTCTCGATCGACGTCCGTCTGTTCGACGACGTACTTGCCGGCGCGCTGGGCGACAACGAACGTCAGCGTCGCATCGCCACTGAGCTTGGTACCCGCGACGCAAGCGGCGATGTGGGGCGCGTTGGCGGCGATCTTCTCGCGCAGCTGTGGGTTGCCGAAGTGGAGGTTCTTCGTGTTGAAGCGGGTGCCGGGTGGAGCGTCGGAGCTGCCGGCAGCGGGGCTCGACCAGGAGTCGGGAACCTGCGGCAGGCTGGGCGGGGCCTCGACTCGGGAACGCGGTACGGACGGTAGCGGCGCGGGAGCGGACGTCGTGGGCGGCTCCGACAACCGGCTGGTTGGTGTGGTCTGCGTCTGCTTCGGTGCCGGATCTCGTCTTGTCACGGCGGGCGCGGCGGGCGCGGTCGAGGTGATCGCGCGGAGCAGGACGACCAGCGCGGCCAGGACGGCCAGACTGCCGCCGATCATCAGCGGTACAGCGAAACGTTTCACAGCGGTACGCGCTAAGGTTAGCGCGAAATGAAGGCGCGACTGGAAAAGCTGCTGGCAGAGTACGGCCGGGTCGCCCTGTGGACCTATCTGGCGCTTTCTGTGACCGCGATCGTAGGCTTCTCACTTGCGATCGGGCTGGGCGTCGCGCCGTCGTCGGCGACCGGCGTCCTCGGCGTGATCGGGGCCGGCTGGCTGGCGGCCAAAGCGACAATGCCGCTGCGGATCCTCGCCACCGTGGCGCTGACCCCGCTGATCGCGACGCTCGTGCGGCGGATCACGAAACGCAGACCCGCGGATGAATCAGACGTCGATGTTCAGGAGAGGGTCGGGAAGTAGGATCGGCATCGTGCGGTTCGCTCCTCTACTCGTCGCGTTCGCCGCGTGTGCGGACGATCCCGTATCGATCCCACCCGACTGCAACGGGTCGGTGGATCTATGTGCGCGCCGGTTCGACGAGGTGTCGTTCGCGACCACGCACAACGCGATGTCCAACGCGGCCGACGGCTGGGTCATGCCGAATCAGAATGTGGGCATCGAAGCGCAGCTCGCCGCGGGAGTCCGCGGCCTGATGCTCGACATCCACGAGTGGGGCGAGGACGTCCTGCTCTGCCATGGTCCGTGTCCACTCGGTAGCCGTCCGCTCGACGACGGCCTCGTCGCTATTCGCCGGTTTTTGACGTCGCATCGCGGCGACGTCATCACGATCATCTTCGAGAGCTACGTTCCTGCTCCACGCGTCGCCGCGGCGTTCAAAGCCGCAGGTCTGGATACGTTCGTCCACGCGCACGCACCCGGGACTCCGTGGCCGACGCTGCGTGAGCTGATCGATGACGACGAACGCTTGATCGTCCTCACCGATGACGACGGTGGGGGCGCCTATGCCTGGTACATGAACGTGTGGTCGCAGGCCTTCGACAACCCATACGCCGCCGAGACTGTCGGTGACTTCACCTGCGAGGGCGGGCGCGGCGATGGTGCGACCCCCCTTTTCATCTTCAATCACTTTCTGTCCAACCCACTCGCGCAGCCGGACAGTGCGCCGACCGTCAACGCGAACCCGTTCCTGCTCGATCGCGCACGGGCATGCATGACGGCCCGCGGTCACTTGCCGAACTTCGTCACGGTCGACTTCTTCGACCAGGGCGATCTGCTCGCCACGGTCGCCGCGCTCAACGGGCTGTAGTGCTTACTGGCACTCGGGCGCGAGCGGATTATCCAGGCACTCCTGGCGAATCGTGATGCCGCGCTTGCGATCGATGCGAACCGATAGCTCCTGGAGCGTCGCTGCGGTGGCGACGCGCGAAGCCGTCGTCGCCGTGGCCTCTTCGAGCTTGATCGCGCGGAACGTCTTCCACAGCTCGAGCGTGCACTCGGTGCCGCGAAAGCTCTGCAGCTGGATGATGTCGCGGCCAATCCGCTGATAGCTCATCATCACCGCGCTCGCCGTCGGAGCCGGAGCCACGGGCTCGACCTTGATCGCAAGGGCAGGCTTTGCCGGCCCGCGCATCGGCGCCGAAGGCGGCGCGGAGTCGATCGGAGCGCTGAGCTTCTTCGGCGCTCCGGCCGGAGCCTTGGCCGTGCGCGTCTGGTTCGCGACCGCGCGACGCGGCGCGACCTCGCCCGAGGCGACACCCGTCACCGCAAGAACACCCACCACCACCATCCGAAAGAGACCCTTGGCTTGCGACACTGCGGCCCAAGTAACGCGGGAGGCCAGCAGGGCGCAAGGCTAAACCTACATTTCGCTACCCGGAGCTATCCCCGGATAGCGTCGAGGTTTTTGGCGATTACGGCGCGAAGTGATCATCTCGTTGGGTTGCCGCATGGAGGCGCTACGAGTGCAGGGGGCGTGCCCTCGGGGCGGGTCGCAACTGTGCGGACTGCATCGGGTGGGAACGCATCCGACCCTGCAACCTGCCGTGCATGCCCGCACGCTGGGCGCTCCCGCCTGGCGAACTGGAGATCTGAGCTACCTTCGCGGCGTGAGGCCGCTCGCCCTTCTGCTCGTTTTGTTCACCGCTTGCGCCGGTTCGTCACACTCATCATCGACCAAGCACGGCGGTGAGACGGGCGTTGCGGCCAAGGTCCTCGTCAACGTGGACGCCGATGGCGTCGGCCTCGGTGGATACGACCCGATCGGCTACCGAGTGTTCGGAAAGCCGGTCACGGGACTGCCGGAGCACACCGCGCAGCACGGCGGCGCGACGTATCGTTTCTCGTCGGACGAGCATCAGGCCAGCTTCAAGGGTGCCGAGCACGCGCCGGCATTCGGCGGGTACTGCGCGTATGCCGCGTCACAGGGCCGGTTGTCACCGGCCGACCCGCTCGTGTTCGAGATCTATGAGGGCCAGCTCCTCGTGTTCACGAACACCGACTTCCGCGATCACTTCGACGAGGATCGCGCGGGCAACAAGGCGAAGGCCGATGCAGGTTGGCCGGCCCTCGTCGCACAGCACGGTAAGTAACTACAGCATCCTGCGGTAGCCGCGCGTGCAGCGGTCCGCGCGCATCTGCGCGTCGTCACGCACAAAGCCGTGAGCCTCGTAGAATGCGATCGCTCGCGTCATCGCTTCGATCGTATCGCACACCATGCTCTCGCCCTCGTGTGCGCGCGTCCAGGCGACGGCGACGTCGAGCAGCTTCGTGCCCAGACCGAGGCCTCGCGTCGACGGCAACAGGTACATCTTGCGTAGCTCGAAGGTGCCGGCCGCGACCGGAAACACGCCACAGGTGCCAGCGAGAGCACCGTCGATGTACGCGACCCAGAACGCGCCCCCGTGATCGCGATACGAAGCGGGGAGCCCGCGCAGTTGATCGTCGGTCGGCGATCCGGTGCCGAACTCGAGGCCGAACTCGCCGAGCACCTGCGCGACGAGGGTGACGACCGCGGGAACGTCACTTGCGATCACTTCGCGGATCTCGAGCACACCCCATCTGAGATCAATCGGCGCGGCGAAGCAACCCGCGCTACGCTCGTGTCGATGGTGCGTTCCCTCTTGATAGTGGCGTCGCTCGTCTCGGTTGCGGCGGCAGACCGGGTCGCACCGGACGCGTCAACCGGGTGGTGCGTGCCACAGCGTGGTCCCGTCGCGAAGGGGGTGGCGATCAAGGCGCCGCGCTGTCACAAGGCATCCGCAGTGCTGCAGAAGGCGATCCGCGCGGACATCGCCAAGACGTACTTTCCGACGAGAACGGGCGGCAAGCCGGGCGTGACGTTTCCGTGTGACGGCCTGGGGCCGCAGATTCGCGAGATCACGCTCGAGACCGGTGGCGGTCACGGCGGCAGCTTGCAGCTGTGGCACGCGCGGCGGGCGGGCGCGAAGTTCGACGTGCACGGGCTCCTGTATCAGGACGGCGCGAAGGGCTCCGTCACGATCGCTTCGGGCACCGCCTCGCTGCCCGATCTCGAGCGCGTGCGGGCAGCGCTGACGGCGAAGCTCAAGGAGATCGTTCCGCCGCCAAAGCCGGGTACGATCGGCGGGTACTCCGGCTCGTCCAACTCGCGCGACTTCCGCGTCTTGATCCACCTCGGCGACGACGATGGACGCGTAGTCGAGAGGGAGTACACCG
>JAYVWH010000317.1:0-4808 GCA_043786265.1 Kofleriaceae bacterium
ACCGCCGAGTCGTGGAACGAGGAGCCCACCGGCGACTCCGATTCCATCCTGTTGCCGTGGGACGACAAGAAGTCCGGCATCGCGTACTCGCTCAAGGGCGCCGAGGTCGAGCGCCGCGAGCTACCGAAAAAGAAAAAGCGCTAGAGCCCATCTCAAAAATGATCCGGGCTCTACGGGTTGGGGCCGAGGTAGGGGAAAAATGACGCGGCGAAGCCGCGCACTGAACGAGTTACTTCGACGCAGCTTCGCCCTGAAATGCATCGAGGCTGTCGTCGGCGTAGTCCTCGCGATACAGCTCGCCGAGGTGACGCCCGACAAACACTTCGATCAGGGCGGGGTCGTACATCTTGCCCGCGGTCTTGCGCAGGATCGATTCGCACTCTTCGAGTGACAGCGCTTGCTTGTACGGACGATCGGTCGACATCGCATCGAACGCATCGGCGATCGCGACGATGCGCGCCGCGACCGGGATGTCCTCGGCCTTCATCTTGTCGGGATAGCCGGAGCCATCCCAGCGCTCGTGGTGATTGCGCACCGCGCTCATGATCGGCTTGAGCATCTCGATCTTCGACGCGATCTCGTAGCCCTTCACCGGGTGCTCGCGCATGTGGATCCACTCGGCATCGTCGAGCGGACCGGGCTTGAGCAGCACCGCATCCTTGATGCCGATCTTGCCGATGTCGTGGAGGAACGCTCCGAACTCGAGCGCCTCGAGGCCCTCGGCCGGATAACCTGCCTCGCGCGCGAGGATCAGCGAGTACGCCGCGACCCGACCGCAGTGGCCCTTGGTGTACGGGTCCTTCGCCTCGATCGCCTCGGCGAGACCGAACAGCGCCTGGCGGTTCGCGGCCTTGAGCTTCTCGTAGCTCTCCTCGAGCTCCTTGGTGCGCTCCTTGACGACGGTGTCGAGGAGCGTCTCGCGGCGCTGCAGCTTTGACTGATCGATCGACAGCTTGCGCACCAGATCGCGCTGCTGTTCGACGAGCCCCAGGAGCTTGACGCCTTCGTTGACGAGGGCGACCAGCCGGCTCCGCTCGCTGGGCCGTGCGACCAACCGGATGATCGTACCGCCGTGCGCGGGACGGTAATCGAGCTCGACCGCTTCATCGGGCGACGACACCAGCGCGATTCGCAGCGCCTCGGGCGCATGCAGCACGCTCGCTTCGAGCATCGACACGCCATCGAAACTTCCGCTGACGTGATGCGAGACGATCACGTGCGGCTGATTCGCGCGCAGCTTGTTCAGTGCTTCGACCGTCGAACGCGCGGTCTCGACAGCAAGGCCGGTCGATCCGAGAAGCTCTGCGAGCTCCCCGAGCGCCTCGGTCTGAGGGTGCGCGACAAGCGCCCTGAACTTCCCCTTCACAAGCACGACTATATCCGTGGCGTCGCGGGTCGCAACGGCTACATTGCACGTCGGTGACGGAAGAAGTAACGGGCAATACGCAAGGTCTCAAAGCAAGCGAGATCAAGGCGCTCGAGAGGCTCTATCGGCGTCGGGTTGCACCGACCGACGTGGTGTCGCCCGAGCTCGCCACGCAGCTCGCACTGCAGACCGCGGAGCTTCACCGGCAGGTCGGCGTGCTCATCGATCGTCGCGGTACGATCCAGCACGTGATGGTCGGCGATGCGTCGAAGATCATGCTTCCGGACTTCGGACGTATCCGTGGTGGCAGCGGGCGCTTTCGCGGCCTGCGCCTCGTTCACACCCACCTGCGTGGGGAATCACTCACGCGCGACGATCTCACCGACCTCGCGCTGCTGAGGCTCGACGCTGTCGCTGCGATCACGGTCGATGCCGAAGGCCGGCCGGGCAAGCTGTTCGTCGCGCACATGATTCCAGATGGTCCGGCCGCGGAGCTACCCGCGGAACAGGCGACCGCGCCGAAGACCGACTTCATCGAGCTGATCACCCGCGTCGAGGCACAGTTCGGACGCGCGCATCGCGTCGCCTCGACCGACAAGGGCAAGGATCGCGCACTGATCGTCCATGTCGACATCGGCCGCTCGAAAGACTCCGACGCGCGCGTCGCAGAGCTGCGTGAGCTGTGCCGCACGGCCGGAGTCAAGATCCTCGACATCATGGTCCAACGCCGTCCCAAGGCGGATCCGAAGTTCCTCGTCGGACGCGGCAAGCTCGACGAGATCCTCCTGCGCGCGATGCAGCTCGGCGCGGAGTGCGTGATCTTCGATCCAGATCTCACGTCCGGTCAGGCGCGCATGATCAGCGACGTCACCGAGATCAAGGTCCTCGATCGCACGATGTTGATCCTCGACATCTTCGCGCAGCACGCGACGAGCCGCGACGGCAAGCTCCAGGTCGAGCTGGCGCAGCTGCGCTACACGCTGCCACGCCTGATCGAGAAGAACACGATGATGTCGCGCCTCACCGGTGGGATCGGCGGTCGCGGTCCCGGCGAGACGAAGCTCGAGATCAATCGTCGTCGTGCGCGCGAGCGCATCCACCTGCTCGAGAAGCGGCTCGGTGACCTCGCGGATGATCGCCGGTTGCGCCGGCGCCGGCGCGGCGAGCGTGACGTGCCGATCATCGCGATCTGCGGCTACACGAATGCTGGCAAGTCGACGCTGCTCAACGCGCTGACCCAGGGCGATGCACTCGCGGCCGACAAGCTGTTCGCCACCCTCGATCCGATCAGCCGCCGCTTGCGCTTCCCTCAGGAACGCGAGGTCGTGATCACCGACACCGTGGGCTTCATCCGCGATCTGCCGAAGGAGCTGATCGCGGCATTTCGCGCGACGCTCGAAGAGATGGCCGATGCCGATCTCCTCGTTCAAGTCGTCGATGCGAGTGATCCGGATCGCGACGCGCACATCGCCGCGGTCGAATCGATCCTTGGCGATCTCGGTCTTGGCGACAAACCACGCGTCCTCGTGTGGAACAAAACGGACCAGCTCGAGGATACGGACGCAGATCAGCTCGCCCAGCACGGCGGTGGTTTCCTCGTGTCAGCGCTCGACCGCGCCACGTTCGGCCCGCTGCTGCTCGCGATCGAGCGCATGCTCTGGCAGCAGGGCAAGGACACGCAGGTCGCTCACGCCGCGCACGTGTGATCCACAGCGCGCGCATGGCGCAGCGTATCAGTGCTTGGTGCGGTGATGGATCTCGATCACGTTGCGATCGGGATCGCGGACGAAGAAGCCATGCGCCATCGGCATGAACTCCATCGGTCCACCCGACAGCTCGATGCCCGCGGCCTCGATGGCCGCCTGTGCTTCCTCCAGATCGGGGACGAGCAACGCGATGTGCGTGATGCCAGGGTGCTTCGCGGGGACATCCATCAGGATGTTCGGGACGTTGGCGCCAGGCGCATTGAGGACCAGGTTGATCTCGAGCCCCGACGGATGATCGAGGATCGCGACGGGCTCGGGGCCCACCGGTCCGGCCGTCTTCGTGAAACCGAGCAGCTCGTAGAAGGCCACCGAGCGCGCGAGGTCGTGGACGCGGATGCCGATATGCGCGAGCCCGGTGACGGTGACCATCCCCGTTAGTAACTGATTACGGTCTGCACGTCGACGCCAAGCTCGGTCGCAGGGATGGACTTCTGTGTCCCGTCCGGCCAGCGGATCTCGGCCGTGTAGTCGCAGCTGCTCTCGCCGAGCCCGAAGTAAAGGAGTCGAGTATCCATCGCGTTGTAGGTGCCTCGGCTGGCCTTCACCTCGCGGATGATCTGGTGGCCGTCTGCGAACTTCAGCGTCACTCGCGTGCCGATTGCATCACGCGTGATGTGCGTACCGTCGCCCTTCACGTCGATCGCGAGCCAGTGATGCTGGTTGCCGAGGTCGTTGCGGAACAGCAGATTCGCGCGGCCGCCACCCTGGTCGCGTGCGCCGATCAGCAGATCCAGATCGCCGTCGCGGTCGATGTCGGACCACGCGTGATTCTGCGCGCCCTTCATGCCCGGACCGTGATCCTCGTCGGTGATTCCCACCGTCCGATCGAGGATCTCGAACATGCCGTCGGGCTTCTGGTGCATGAGCCCGAACCAGCCCTTCTGGTTCTCGGTCGAGTAGCCGCTCTCGTACTTGTCGGTGCGCGACAGGCCGATGTCCATCAATCCGTCGTTGTCGAAGTCCACGAGCGACAGGTCGACGTCACCTTCGTTGTACGGCAGCTGGCGCTCGAGCCACGCATTCTCGAACTTGAAGCCGCCCGCGGTGCCCGTATTGAGCAGCAGCACCGACGGATCGGACCACGTGCGCGAGTAGTCGCCGCCCGGGTGCGAGATCGCCGAAACCGCGAGGTCGAGGTCGCCGTCGTTGTCGATGTCCTCGCACGCGAGACCGAACGCGTTGCTCCCGACGTACTGACCAGGGCCCTTGTTCGGCTCCGCGAGGTGGCCCATGCCGGTCGCGCCGATCCAGTAATTGCCGGTCGCGAGGCTCGCGAATCCGGTGTCGACAGCGACGTTCTTGAACGTGCCCGTACCGTCGTTCTGCCACAGGATGTTCTGCGCGCCGGCGTTCGAGACGCCGTACACGGAGACGAAGATGTCGAGGTCACCGTCGTTGTCGTAGTCGCACGCCGTGCTGCCATTGCTCGGGCTCGCTGGACCGGCGACGAGCTTGGCCGATGTGTCGCGGAACGTGCCGTCGCCGTTGCCGAGGTAGAGCGAGTCGAGTGCCGCGTAGCTGGTCTGGCCGTTGCCCACGAACAGGTCGAGCTTGGCGTCACCGTTGAAGTCCGCGAACACCGCGTTCGCGGCGGTCGTGTTGCCGGCCGGGCCTTCGACGCCCGATCCGATCTTCTGCGTGTAGTGCCCCGTGCCGTCGTTGAGCCACAGCGAGCT
>JAYVWH010000318.1:0-4697 GCA_043786265.1 Kofleriaceae bacterium
CCATCTTCGCCACCTGACACGCCAACGCCGAAGAAGTTGAGCCCCTTCGCGGTCAGGCGCGCCTCGCGACGCTGGGTGTCCTCGAACCACGAGTTGCCACCCTCGATCACGATGTCGCCCGGCTCGAGCAGCGGCTCGAGGGCATCGAGGACCATGTCGACGGGCTTGCCCGCGGTGATCATGATCATGATGCGGCGCGGGCGCTCGAGGCACGCGACGAACTCCTGCAACGTCTTGGTCGGATGCAGGCGACCCGGCGCGAGCGCGAGCACCTCATCCATCATTTCCTGCTCGCGATTCCACACCGCGACCGTGTAGCCGTGGTCGGCAATGTTCCACGCGAGGTTGCGACCCATGACACCGACACCGAGCATTCCGAACTGGTAGGTACCCATCACTCGCTCCTTGGGATCTGTGAGCCTGCGGCCTCGTCGATCATCCAGATCGCGGGGCCAATCGATGCTGCGGGAAACGTGGGCTTGCCGAGCCGGAGCTCGGCGTGGACCTGTGCGAGTCGCACCGCCTTACCGGCGCCGGTGGCCTGCAAGATCACGGTCGGTGACGCGCGGATGGCTTCGAGCGTCAGGGTGACGCGATCGTGTGGCGCGACGGGGCTGTGCGTCGCGGCGACGACGGCACCGGCCGGCGGCTCGGGTTCGCCTGGGAACAAGGATGCCGTGTGGCCGTCGTCACCCATCCCGAGGACGACCACGTCCAGCGGCAATGCGGCCGCAATCAGCTGCGCATAGCGGGCAGCGGCCTCGGCCGGCGGCAGCTCGCCTTCGATCCGGTGCACGTGATTGGCAGCGACGGGAACGTGATCGAGCAGCGACTCGCGCGCGGCCTTGTAGTTGCTCGCCGCATCGTCGGGCGGCACGCAGCGCTCGTCACCGAAGTAGATGTGGACCTTCGTCCAGTCGAGGCTTAGTTGCGCGAGGCGACGGTGTAGCGCCTGCGGTGTCTTGCCACCGGCGAGCGCGATCGAACCGGTGCCGCGACGTGTGATCGCGGCGTCCAGTCGGGCGCGAACGAGCTCGGCCGACGCATCGGCGAGCGCATCGGCGTCGCGGAAGCGGTGGATCACCGGCAGCGTCATTTACGCGCCCAGGTCTCCTGCCACAGCTCGGTGTCGGGAATCGCGAGGCTATCGGCCTCGGGCGGCCCCCACGTACCCGAAACGTACGGCACGATCGGCTGCGGCGACTCGACGACCGGCGTGTAGAGCTTCCACGACTCCTCGACCTCGTCGGAGTGCACGAACAGTGTCTGATCGCCTTCGAGCACGTCCAGCAGCAGCGTCTCGTACGCCTCGGGGATATCGTCGAAGCGTTCGGAGTAACGGAAATCGAGCGGCACGCGCTCCGTGCGGAACGGATTGCCCGGAACCTTGACGTCGAAGTGCAACGAGAACCCTGCCTCGGGCTGCAGCGAGATCAAGAGCGTGTCCGCCGTCTCGTGCTTGGCGTGGAAAGAGTTGAACAGTGCGGCGGGTGTGGAGCGCAGCCGGATCGCGATCTGGCTCAGCGTCTTGCCCATGCGCTTGCCGGTGCGCAGGTAGAACGGCACGCCGGACCAGCGCCAGTTGTCGATGTACATCTCGAGACCGACGAACGTCTCGGTGTTGGAGGTCGGCTCGATGCCGGCCTCCTCGAGGTAGCCCGGCACGGGCTTGCCTTCGATCGTGCCCGCCACGTAGCGGCCGCGCACCACCTTCGTCGGATCGATCCTTCGAGCGGAGCGCAGGACCTTGATCTTTTCGTAGCGGATCGCGTCCGCTTCGTACGCAGACGGAATCTCCATCGCGACAAGCGTGAACAGCTGCGTCAGGTGGTTCTGCAGCATGTCGCGGATCGCGCCGCCGCTCTTGTCGTAGTAGCCAGCGCGCGTTCCCACGCCGAGATCCTCGGCGACTGTGATCTGCACGGACTCGACCCGATCGCGGTTCCAGACTGATTCGAAGATCGTGTTCGCGAACCGCAGCACCATGAGGTTCTGAACGGTCTCCTTGCCGAGGTAGTGATCGATCCGGTAGATCTGGCTCTCGTCGTAGAAGCGGTGGACCTGGCGGTTGAGCTCCTTGGCGGTCGCGAGGTCCCTGCCGAACGGCTTCTCGACAATGATCCGGGTCCACCCGGGGCTCTTTGCCAGCCCAGCCGCGCCGAGACCCTCGATGGTCGACACGAACACCTGTGGCGGGAGCGCGAGGTAAAATGCCCGATTGCCGGACAGCCCGTGCTCCTTCTCCAGGGTCGCGAGCCGCGTGGCGAGTGCCGCGAAGTCGGCCGCCGTGCCCTTGCCGATCGACTGGTAGTGCATCGAGTCGCACACCAGCAGGCGCGCGTCTTCGGGCGAAATCTTCGCGGTGGCGAGCGCGTCACTGGCGAGCTTGCGGTAGCCCGCGTCGTCGAGATCCTCGATGGCGACCGCCATCACGCGCGTGTCGGCGTTGATGTGACCACCCTTGGCGAGCCGGACGAGCGCCGGCAACAGCTTGCGGCGTGCGAGATCGCCGGTACCGCCGAAGATCACGATGATGCTCGGATCGGGAATCGTGCTCATGCGATCCCAGCCTACACCTCTCCGTGAATCGCCGAGGGGGCCCGGTTCACGTTTCACGATGACGTTCGCGATTGTCGTCCCCATCGTCATCGCCGATGCTCGTCGACCATGAAACGAGGAACCTGTCCGAAGTGCAGCGGGCGCGACGTGTACGAGATCGCCGAGGTCCTGACTCCGGACTACAGCTCCTCGAACATGCACAACCCACTCACGCTGACCTCGCACTACGGAACGGTCGTCTCGACCGGTTTCTTCGGTGACAATCTCGGGCGCGCGACCGTCGGCGTCTCGGCGTACGTGTGCGGCGCCTGCGCGTACACCGAGCTCTACGCGCGGAACCTCGACGTGCTCGCGAAGCTCGCCGAGGCCGGCGCCGCTGGCGTGCGCAAGGTGTCGCCCAGCTGATCGGGTCTGCGAAGTGCCTGGTGGTAGCCTGGCCTCGCATGCACACGCAGGACATCGAGTATTCGGCCGATGGCGTCCGCTACGTTGGCTACCTCGCCGTCGACCGCAGCAAACCAGGGCCAAGGCCCGGGATCCTGATCGCACCAGAAGGCGGCGGTCTCTCGGACCTCAACCGTCAGCGCGCACGCCTGCTCGCCGAGCTCGGCTACGTCGCGCTTGCGATCGACTATCACGGCAACGGCGCCGTGCTCGAGATGGAGGCCATGTTGGCGCGGTTGCAAGTGCTGCGCGCCGACCCGACGATCATCCGCGGCATCACGCGGGCGGCACTCGCGACGTTGAGTGGTCAGCCCGAGACCGACGGCGCGCGAATCGGAGCGATCGGTTACTGCTACGGCGGTACAGCGGTCCTCGAGCTCGCGCGCAGCGGGGCGCCAGTCGCGTGCACCGTCGGGTTTCACTCGGGGCTGGCAACGACGCGCCCCGAGGACGCGAAACAGATCACCGGCAAGGTGCTCGTCTGCATCGGCGCTGACGATCCGCTGATTCCGCCTGCCGAGCGCGCAGCCTTCGAAGCCGAGATGCGCGCGACAAAGATCGACTGGCGCCTGAACCTGTACGGCAACGCCGTGCACGGGTTCGCGAACCCCGACGCTGACAAGCGCGGCATGGCTGCGCTCAAGTACCACCGCCCGACGCACGAGCGATCATGGCGCGCGATGCGTGACCTGTTCGACGAGACGTTCTAACCGCGCGCCACGCGAACGAGCTGCTCCATCCGGCTAGACAGCTCGGCGGCACGCGGCGGCGGGATCACGAGCGCCTCGCCGAGGCCGCGGGCGAGCTGGTTCTCCTCCGAGGTCAGATCGAGATCCTGGATCATGACGAGAAACGCCGATGCGTAGGCGAGCTCGCGCGCGCCGGTCGGCACGAGTTGTTCGCCGATCTCGGCCAGACGAGCGCCATCGATCGAGGTCGTCTCGGGAATCTCCGACAGACCCGCCATCTCGCACACGATTCGCGACAATGCGAGCAGGACGACGGCCTCGCTGAGGTCGGTGCGCTTGTCGGCGGCAGCGGCCAGACGGGCGACGTCGACGACGGCGCGCGCCTCGGTGGGCGTCGGCTTGGCGTGGATCGATTGCAGCGTGGAACGAAGCTCAGCGTCGAAGGTCACGCGGCCACGCTACCATCAGCACGCGACCCGCGGTTGAGCTAGAACGTGGTCATGGCGTTCGAGCTGTTGCGAACCGCGGGCGGCAGTCGCGCACGCGCGGGCCGGCTTACGACGCTGCACGGCGTGATCGACACCCCGGTGTTCATGCCGGTCGGGACCCGCGGCACCGTGCGCACGCAGACGCTCGCGGATCTGCAGGCGCTCGGCGCGCCGATACTCCTCGCGAACACCTACCACCTGATGCTCCACCCCGGCCCCGAGGATCTCGCGCAGCTCGGCGGGCTGCACGGATTGATGGGCTGGACCGGCTCGATCTTGACCGACTCGGGTGGCTTTCAGGTGTTCTCGCTCGCGAACGGGGAAACGACCGAGGACGGCGCCGAGCTGCGCAATCCAGCGGATGGTGTGATCGAGCTCGTCACGCCCGAGCGCTCGATCGCGGTGCAGCGCGCGATCGGCTCAGACATCATGATGGTGCTCGATCAATGCATCGCAGCGACAAGCCCCCACGCGATGGCAGTCGCTGCGATGGAGCGCACCCACCGCTGGGCGAAGC
>JAYVWH010000319.1:0-7176 GCA_043786265.1 Kofleriaceae bacterium
CGAGCCGCAGCTCGATCTGCTCCGCTCGATGATGCCGACCGAGACACTGGAGCCCGCGCTCGCCGATGCAGAGCTGCACGGCATGCTCGGTCGCGACCCGTCGGGAGAGCTCAACTTCTCGAGCCGGCTCGTGCGCGAGATTGTCTACGATGCGACGCCCGCTGACGTACGACGTTCGCTGCACGCAAGTGCGGCCGCTGCGGTCGCCGCGCTCTCGCACGATGTCGGTCTGCTCGGTCACCATCACGATCTCGCGGGTCACGCGCGCGATGCGATCGAGCTCCTCCGCACCGCCGGTGATTACGCCGCCGAACAACTCGATGACGCGGGCGCCGGTGAGTTTTTCCGTCGCGCGCTCGTCGCGGTCCGCCAGGCCGTGCAGTCCGGGGATGTAGAGGATGGCGCCGAGCACCAGTTCGTCTCGCTGTCGGTCCGGCTCGCCGATGTCCTGCGTACGCGCGGAGAGACTGCGCTCGCGCGCGGCATCCTCGCCGAAGCCCGCGACTGGTCGAGCGCACCGATGCTGGTGTCGATGATCGATCGCGCGAGCGCCGCGATCGCCCTGTCGGAAGGGGACCTCGAGGGTGCGATCACTGCGCTACGGCGTGGCGTCGGTCGCGCAATCGGCTCCGGTGACATGAACCTCGTGTGCGAGCTCTACCTCGACCTCGCGATCGCACTGCAGCGAGCCGGGGATGCAGACACCGCCAATCGCGAGCTCGTCGAATGCGTCGACCTCGCGACTCTCGGTGAGGGCTTCACGGCGACCGATGGACCAGAGTCTTTCTGGCGTGTGCTTCGTGCACAGGCCCAGCTCATCGACAACGCGGGTGACTCCTACCGCGCTCTTCGCCTCGCCGAGGCCGCCCTCTTCCATTCGCAGCGCGTCCGTAGCCGCCTCGGCGCGGCTCGCGTCCAGCAGCTCCTCGCGACCTTGTGTGAGAAGGCCGGGCTCGGCGGCAAGGCCGAACGCTACCGTCAGGCTGCGATCGCCGAGATGCGTAACCTCGGCGACCGTCGTGCGACCGCCGAGCTGTTGCTCACCGACATCCCGTCTCGCGGCGCTGTCGTGATGCCCGGCCGCATCCAGGATGCCATCCAGCTCACGAAGGAAATCGGCTGGGCCGAGGGACACGAGCGCGCCAAGCGCAAGTCCAATCCGCCCGACGTGAAACCCTGAGCTCACTGCGTCATTGCAGTTCTGCGACAACGCCGGGACCCCGAGCGACACCGTTGTGGGTTACCCTTTGATCGTGGGCAGTATCCTTCTCGTCGAATCTGATCCAGACACGCGTGATCGGTTGGGGTTGGCGATGCGGGAGGCAGGCCACGAGGTTCTCCTCGCGATCACGATGCGCGAGGCCTTCTTGCGCATCAGCGAAGGTGGCATCGATGCCGTCGTCGTCGATTCGTACGACCCGCGGATCGGCGTGACCGACCTCGCCAAGAACATGGACGCGCTGCCCGACTCGCCTCCTCTGCTGCTCGTGTCTGCCTCGACCTTTGCGCCCGAAATCTCGGCGCGCATCGGTGCCGCCGCGTTCATCGCGAAGCCGGTCGAGCTCCCCGAGCTGATCTCGATCCTGTCGCGCATCGTCGATGGTGAAGTGCGCCCCCTCCGCAGCTTCGAAGACGAAGACCCGACCGGCCCGCTGCGCCACCTCGGCTAGCGCGCTCAGGCGACGACGAACATGCGCACGCCGCGGGCGGGCATCGGGATCGTCGCGCGCCCGTGGTCGATCCGGATCGTGTCGTTCGAGAGCGGGTCGCGCAGCGCGGTGCCATCCGCGAGCAGGACGGCTGTCGTATTGCGAGATGCATCGCTCGCGAGAAACACGACGCGCACGCGCTGTTCGGCATCGGCGAACGCGAACGCGCGAACGTCGTCGGGACGCTCGATCTGCCACGCTGCGGGGAGCTCACCGGCCAATGCCGCGAGATCATCGGCGAGGCCAGGGATGTCATCGAGCGAGCCCGCCTTCAGCTTTCCGACGCGCTTGGGAAGCGGCTCGGAGTGGGCCTGATCGAGCTCATCGCGCATCGGGGAGCCGGGGCCGATCACGACGATCGCGCGCTTGTGATCTGCGAGCGCACGTAGGCGCTCGAGCAGGCCACGGTCGATGCGGTCGAGCGTCGGCGCGATCACCGCGCGATAGGTCGCCAGCGTCGGCTCGGGCGTCGACTCGTCGACGATCGCGTAGGGGACCTGCGCGAGCTCGAGCGCGCGAGCGATCGCGGTCTGCCACCTCCGCGCTGCGATCGCGCCGGCGTCGGTGCCAAGCTCCGCCGCTCCACCGGGACCAAAGCCAAGCACCTCGGCGAGCACCGGGGTGAACGGGTCGATCAGGTTCGTCAGGATGCCGAACCGGGTGTCGGCACGGGTGTCGACGAGAGCGATCGCGGGGGCAGGGAAGCGGCGCAGCGACGGCCACTCGACCTCGGCGAGCGCCCCGAGCAGCGGCTTGATCCATGGTGCCTCGACCTGGCCCTGCGTCGAGATCGCCGCGCCGTACCAGCGGTCGCGCTCGACGGCCATGTACAAGTTGAAACCGCGCACGCCCGACGCGAGCAACGTGAGCAAGTGATCGCGCTCGCGCGTCGTATCGTCTCCCGCATCGAGCGGCGGAAACCACGGGAAGAAGCCAACGCCGACCTCGGGCGCCAGCGGTAGCGGTGCTGCGTTACCCCCGAGAGCAGCGGCACGGCGGCGCAGCTCGGGAAACTCCGATCGCGGCGTGTAGGCGTCGATGCCGACGGGTCCGCCGATCGCATGTTGCAGCTGCGATAGATCGTAGTGCTGGTAGTGGCCGGGCGGCAGGTTGTGAAATCGCGCGATACCCCCGAGACCAACGTCGTCGAGGATCTGCGAGAAGGCACGCAGCGCACGAGCGATGTACTCGTCCTTGAACTTCAACCACAGCGCGCAGCGGGCCGTATCCGAAGCGGCATACTCGAGCGGCGGAGCGTCGAGGCCGGAGGTCTCGCGCCACCAGGCGAGCGCGTCGGGGTGATAGTCGAGGTCGAAGGCGCCGGTGCGAAAGAACAGCTGGGCCTCGTTGTCCACGCCGACCGCCACGACGGGACCGTCGGGCGCGAGGTGCGGCGTGATGATCTCGGCGAAGGCCCGATACCAATCGCGCACGAGTGCGTGAAACTTCTGCGATGCGTAGGACGGGATCGGGAATGCGCGCGGCGGCGCAGGCATCCACGCGAGCGTGTTGTGAGCGGTGCGCGCCTGCACGTCAGGATCCGCGAGCACCCAGTCAGGGATGCCAAAGCTCGTCAGCTCGGCGTTGACGTGCGGGCCGGGGCGCAAGATCACGGACAGACCGGCGGAGCGGGCAGCCTCGAGAAACCGACCGAGGTCACGGTCACCCGTCCACACCTGCGTGCCCTGTTCGGGCTGATGCACGCGCCACGGTACGTAGGTCTCGACGCACGTCAGGCCGAGGCTGTGCATCGCCCGCAGCGACGCCCCCCACCGGATCGGCGGCACGCGCCAGTAGTGCATCGCACCGGCGTAGAACGGCAGGTTGCGGTCACCGCCGGGGGCGGCAACGACTAAACCGCGGTCGTCGAACCAGGTGCGGCGACGTGCTTCCATGCGCGGTCCTCCAGGATGAACCGGCTCGGGCCGATTGCCCACCCTGGCTGGTAGGTGAACGGGTGAGTCTCACCCTGCCCTGCCGTTTCGTACTGCGAGATCACGTCGCGGGCGCTTCGATGTGCTTCCACGCAGTGCCATCGCGCACGAATCGCGACGGGCCACGCGCCCAGCTCGGGTGATACGTCAGCGGCGTGCTCTCGCCGGTTCCCTTCGTCAGGTACTCCGGATCCCACGGCAGCAGCAGCGCTGGTTCGGCTCCCGGTGCGAGGCGCGGCATGATCGGATGCGGTTCTTCGCTGCGGGCTCGACCCGCAGTGAGGACCGCCCGAATCGACGTGTGCTCCGCAAGCTCCAAGCAGGTCCGCACCTGCGGCGGCGGCAACTGGAGCTCACCCGCTCGGGCGAGCGCATCGGCCGGCGGGATCCAGATCTGATCGACAGTCTCCGCGTCGTCGATGCTCGGCTCCTGCCCGGCAGGCATTTCGACGATGAAGAACCGCGCCGAGAAGCGCTTCGGCTCGATCGACGGCGTGATCCAGTGCGACCACGGCACGAGTGAATCGGTCGCCCACTGCAGACCGCCGAGCTCGAGGACATCCTTCGCACGCGCACCGCCATTGATGCGCTTGCGCATGTCGGACTGATCTGAAAGCAGGAGCGTGCTCGAGTTGCGGTTGTACTCGTCGGACTTCTTCGCGAGCAACACACCAGCTTCCTCGAACAGCTCGCGCGCGCCCGCAGTCCGCGCATCCTCGCCGTCCTCGGCCGCTCCACCGGGGAACACGTAGGCCGAGGCCATGAAGCTCGAGCCGCGATGGCGGCGCACGAAGAAGATCTCGAATCCAGCCGTCGACCGACGCAGCAAGATGATCGATGCGGCTTCGCGAATCACGATCCCGTCGTATCACAAACTCAGAGCGGTGCCTCGCCACGCACCCGCTCGTCACGCAGCCCCAGTCGCTCCTCGATGGTGCGCTCGACGTAGCGAGCGACCCGGCCGTCCGGAGTTTCGACGATCAGCTGGTCAGGCAATCCGTGACGGCGCACGAACACGCCAAACCAGGTGAGGAAGCGCCACGCAGGCGGCTGTCGCTCGACGACGAACAGCTGGTCGATCGCACTCACCGCGAAGCAGCCGCGGTGGTCACAGACCTCGACGGAAGTATCGTCGACATCGATGCGGACCTCGCACGGGTTGATGCCGCGCGACGCGATCGACACCGTCAGGCGCAGTGTCGCGCGACGGGTGGCGATGCCGCGGTACGGCGTGCGCAGACGGGCGTCGCTGTCGATCGACTCGACACGCACGTGCTGCGGAGCGGGAGCCACACCTCTAGTGTAGCGCTGGGCTCGTCACGGCACGACGACGAATTCGCGCTTCATCAGCTGGATCACGTTCTGCGCTGCTTCGAGGTCCGTGCCCGGGAAGTTATCGAGGACCTTCTGCAGCTGACCGTGATCGAGAACAAGTTGGAACGTATCGAGCTCCGACGGCGTGAGGTCACGGAGCTTGCCGGCGAGCGGAGTGGGCACGGCGAGCGGCGAACCGAGCGGCGGCAGCTGCTTCTGGAGGTTGCGGAACTCGTCGAGCTGCCGGACGCCTTCCATGAGGAGGCCCTCGGTCGACTCCTGCACTTCGTTCATCACCTGCATCTCACCGCCGGGCTCCAGCTCGAACGTGCCGGTCTCCCAGGTGAGCATGCGGTAGATCGCCTTTTGCGGGCTGACCGCGAAATCCTCGTTGATCGTCGAGAAGTAGATCTGTCCCTTACGCAGGAAGATCTTGCCGATCGACACGCCGTTGTTGACGGACAGCACACCGGACTTGCGGCTGGTCGAAAGCAGCTGCAGCAAGTCGGGCAGCGGGATCTCCTCGATGACGCCCGACATCGGACGGCCCTGCGTCGCCTGACGCTGCTGCGCTCCAGCCTCGAGCCGGCGGCGGGCCTCGGCCTCGCTCTGCTGAGCGACTTGCCCCTCGACAGCGACGACCTTGATGATCGACGTGCCGACCAGGATGCGGTCACCCTCGTGGAGCAGGGCGCGACCGGCGATCTTCTCGCCGTTGACGAACGTGCCGTTCGTCGAGCCCATGTCCTGAATGTAGACGTCAGCGTCGCTGGAGCTGATCTTCGCGTGACGACGCGAGACCATGTCCTCGACGAGCACCATGTCCAGATCGCTGGAACGACCAATGATGATTTCCCGATTCATTCGAAGCGGGAACTCGCCACCCTGGTACTTGCCCGAGATGAAGCGCAGTGCAAAACGTGGACGGTCGTTCATTGGACGGCGACGCCACAGGCGGCCAGGACTCGAAAATTTTAGTGCCCAAGTAACCGGGCGCGCAAGCAAACGGACAATTAGTCGTCGTGGGGCTCGCCCGGATGGTCCCCATGCGCCTGTTCATGCGCTGGGCGCAGCGTATTGACGACGCGCCGGTAGACCTCCTCCGAGACTACCAGGCTCGAATGGCCCAGCGGTACGGTCATCGCATTGGCCCCCTGAAGCCGCGTCGTGGTCAGCGGAACCACCCAATCGCGGGCGGCCGCGATGGTCGAGACCTCGATTCCAGGCGGAATGGGCCCCTGAGCGAGCTCGTCCAGGAACCGGCTACGCGGCAACAGCTGCCACGACGAGGTCGACCAAAGGCCCAGAGTTATCACGCCGGCGAGCGCACTCCAGGTCCCGCGCACGGGGGTGCCCATCATGATCAGCTTGCGGACCCGGGTGTGGCCACCGAGCTTCTTGACGTAATAGAGGCCGATCAGGCCCCCCATCGAGTGGCCGATGATGTCGATCTTCTGCGATGGCGTCTGCGCCAGGATTCGCTCGATCTTGCGATGGATCAAAAACGCCGAGCGGCGGATGTCACGGAGGTTGAGCGTCCCGAGGTTGAACGACACGCACACGAAGCCATCCTCGACGAGCCGGCGCTCGAGGAGATACATCGAGCCGCGCGTCCCGAGGAAGCCGTGGATGATGAGGACGACCGGCGATTCCGGCGACGGTTCGGCGAATGCGTCGCGGCGGCGCAGCCGGTTGCCGCGCACGAGGTGCCGTAGATAGGACAGACCGTCGGCGCCACCGGTGACGTCCTGGCCAAGGGTGCTCCGGCGGCCGAGCCATCGCTGCGGAGCCTCGATGGCCCATCGCATCAACCACGACGAGCGCAGCGCGACTGCCTTGCGCGATTTCGCGTCGTCGTCGGCCACTTCACTCACGATAGTCCGAGAAGCCCTCCGAGACGAACCGCGAGCACTCCTTCGCGTAGCTGCCTGCGGCCGCGCTAGATGTCGGATAATCGACCACCCGCCACTGGCCGCGCGTCCCGATCCGGCCGCGCCGGCTGATCACACAGGTACCGACGCGATAGATCAGCGCGAACTCGTCCGCGTGGCGCAGCGAGCGCGAGTCGCCCGGCGGGACGTTGCCAGGCGCGGGTGCGGGGTCGTCAGGGGTTCCTCCAGGAATCTCGAGCGGACCCGGCATGTGCGCTGGATTCTCGACGGCACCGAGGACGAGCGGCGGCATGTTCGCAGCGCGCGGCATGTCCGGCGGCCGCCCAA
>JAYVWH010000320.1:0-5062 GCA_043786265.1 Kofleriaceae bacterium
TGCGGCAACAGCTACGACAAGGCCTTCGAGGTCTCGATCGGTGGCACCACGCACACGTTCGATTCCTTTGCGTGCGCGATTCACATGCTCGCGCCCCGCTGCAACCACTGCAAGGTGCCGATCATCGGCCACGGCATGGAAGCGCGCGGCCAGTACTTCTGCTGTGCCGCCTGCGCACGCCAGGCGGGCATCACCGACCTCTCGGATCGAGCGCCCGATCAGGGCACTGCGACGCCCTGACACGTGGGCGCTCGCGCGCGTGCGATACCCTGCGACTCTCAGGTCCAGAACGGTGTGACGCCCCACTGGCGATACACGCCCATCGCGTACTCGAGGTCGTTGAGATCGGGCCAGTGATCCTTGTCGAAGCCCGGCATCTTCTCGAGTGCCTCGCGCTGCACGTTGACAACGAACTGCTTCTTCGATTCGTCGACGGTGAGCGAGGACCACGGCATCGCAAACAACTTGGCCCCGAAACCGAGGATGCCGCCGAACGACAGCACCGCGTAAGCGACGCGTCCGGTCGTTACATCGATCATCAGCTCTTCGATCTTGCCGACGTGGTCGCCGTTGAGGTTAACGACTTTGTCGTGGATGAGCGTGGTAGCCCCTAACGTCCTTCGGAACTTCATGCTCCATGCAGCAGCAATGCGCGTTCCATCGCGCCTCCGTACGGGGCACACCCTTCGCATCGTTGATTGCTCAGGAGGCTACCGATGCCGAGAGGGAGTAAAGCCAGGTACACCGACAAGCAGCGCCGCCAGGCAAGCCACATCGAGGAGAGCGAGAAGAAGAGTGGCAAGTCGAGCAAGCGCGCTGCGCAGATCGCTTACGCCACGGTCAACAAGCGGGACGGCGGTGGCAAGAAGAGCGGCAGCGGGCGCAAGAAGCCGGGCGCGGCCAAGCGCAAGAGCCGCTAGTCAGCGACGCCAGCGCGGCGCGACGAGACGGCGCTTGCCATCGGTCGCGAGCGTCACATCGGGTCCCGCGAGCTCGTCGCGATCCCACAGCTTGCACGTGACCTGCTTGTGCTGCTGGTCGAGCGCCTCGCAGTAGTTCGTGAACTCGCAGCGCCGGATCTCGTTGCCGCGGCCCTCGCGAATCTTCATGAACCAATCGGGATCAGCGAGTGTTTGCCGCGCGGATGCGACGAAGTCTGCGTCGCCACGCGCGAGCACGCCCTCGGCCTGATCAAAATCGCAGATGCCACCCGCGGTCACGATCGGCGTCTCAAAGCCCGCCGCGCGCACGTCGGCGCGGATCGCCGCCGCCAGCGACGTGTTGCGCATGAAGGGTCCACGCTCGTCAGAGTAGATCGTCGGCATGCACTCGTAACCGGACTGGCCGGTGTACGGATAGACCGACCAGCCGACCTTGGGCTGCTTGGCATCCTCGAACTTGCCGCCCTTGGAGATCGACAAGAAGTCGAGACCGGCACGCGCGAGCTCGACACCAAACCACGCCGCGTCCTCGATGTGATTTCCACCTTCGATCACGTCGTCACCGAGGAAGCGGCAGCCGAGCGCGATGTCGTGACCGATGCGCTCGCGCACCGCCGCGATCACTTCGCGCGGTAGTCGCACTCGGTTCTCGCGCGAACCGCCGTAGCCGTCGTCGCGCGTATTGAGCGCCGACAAGAACGACGCCATCGTGTATGCGTGCGCGTAGTGCAGCTCGATACCGTCGAAGCCGGCCGCGAGAGCGCGCCCCGCCGCATCGGCGAACAGCTTCGGTAGCACGCCCGGCAGCTCGGCGATGTGCGGCAGCTGGGTGTCGGTCACGCGCTCGCGGTAGCCACGCTCGAGATCCTCGAGCTCGCGTGCGTCGAGAACCTTGGCCAGCTCGCCATCGGGCAGCGTCACGAGTCGTTTGCGGACCTCGTCGTCGGTCCATCCGGCGGGGTCGCGAAACGTCGCGTCGCTGGTCAACGTAGCGAGCGCGTCGCGATGCGCCGGCGTGAGCACGAGGAAGCGGGCAAGGAACTTGTCGCGCTGGGGCCGGCGGCGGACCGACAGAAAGTCGATCAGCTGGATGAACAGCAGCGTCTCGCCCTCGGATGCCTCGTGTACTGCGCGCGTGAGCTTCGCAAGCCCTTCGACGAAGTGATCGGAGCCGATGCGAAGCAGCGGTCCCGAGGGGATGTTGCGGATGCCGGTCGCTTCGACCACGATCACGCCCGGTTTTCCCTCCGCGAACCGGCGATACCAGTCGATCACATCGGGAGTCACGAGCCCGTCCTCGGTCGCGCGCCACGGCACCATCGCAGGCACCCAGGTGCGCGACTTTGCTGTGCGGGGCCCAAGCGCGAGCGGCTGGAACAACCGTGCGCCTGCAGCGGTCTCCCTCGTTGGCCACGCGGCGGCCGGGAGCTCGTACTTAATGCGCTGCGGTGGCTGCCACATGGCCGCCGATTCGTACCACACTGGCCCCCGTGCAACCGTTCGAGCCACACCTGTCGCTGCTGACGGCGCTCGCCGTTGGACTGCTGATCGGGCTGGAGCGCGAACAAGCCAAGCCGACCGGCGGCAGCGCGATCGGAGGCATTCGCACCTATCCCATCTTTGCGCTGATCGGTGCACTCTCCACGTTGCTCGCACCGGCGTCCGGCTGGCTCCCGCTGATCGCGCTCGGGGGCGTGATCGTGTTCGTCGCGATCTCGTATGCTTCCGACGTCCGGACCGGCATTGATCATGGCCTGACCACCGAGGTCTCGGTCGTGGCGACGTACTTGCTCGGTGCGCTCGCGACCAGCCACGGCGTCATCGATGTGATGACCACGCGGCTCCTGCTCGTCGCGATGCTCGGCGTTGTTCTCACCTTCATCCTCACCTCGAAGGAGTGGCTGCACGGTTGGGTGTCCAAGGTATCGCGCGACGATTTTTTCGCGACCCTGAAGTTTCTGATCGCCGCGGTCGTGATCCTGCCGCTGTTGCCGCGCGAGGCGATGGGGCCGCTCGATGCGATCAACCCGTTCACCGTCGGCCTGATGGTGGTCCTGATCTCGGGCCTGTCGTTCGCGGGCTACGTCGCGATGCGGCTGCTCGGGTCCGGCCGCGGCCTGCTGCTGAGTGCAGCCGTTGGAGGCCTCGTGTCGTCGACGGCGGTCACGATCTCGTTTGCGAACCGCACCAAGCGCGAGCCCGCGATGGCACCGGCTGCCGCGGGCGCGATCGCGATCGCATCGTCGATCATGGTCGTCCGCGTCGGTGTGCTCGTCGCGATCACGAACCCGTCGCTGTTCTCCCCGCTTCTCGTTCCGCTCATCGGCGCGCTGCTCGGGGCCGTCGCCGGCGGCTTGCTGGTGTCCCGTAAGGCACCCGAGCGCACACCCGACGAGAAGGCGGTCGAGGTCAAGAACCCATTCGAGCTCGGCAGCGCAGTGCGGTTCGGCGTCGTGTTCGCCGTGATCCTGCTCGTCACGAAAGCCGCGAAGGCCTACCTCGGGAACCAGGGCTTGTATCTCGCGGCCACGATCGCCGGCCTCACCGACGTCGACGCGCTCACCCTGTCCACTGCGCGCAATGCTGGCAGCGAGCTCGGTCCTGCGACGATCGCGATCCTGCTGGCGATCGCAGCGAACACGACCGTCAAGTCATGCCTCGCGGCCGGCATCGGTGGAAAGGCGCTCGGCAAGCGTGCATTCCTCGTTGGTGGCCTCATCATCGCCGGTGGCGCTGTCGGCGCCGCTGCAACGCTGGCGATCAGCTGACGTAGCTGATCTGCCACTCGCGCAGCTCGCCCTCGACGGTCACGTCGACGACATCGCCCGCGCGCCGTCCGAGCACGGCCTTGCCGATCGGTGACGCGGGAGTGACGACGCTGAGCACGCCATCGCCGCCGGGGCCAGTCAACGTCATCCCCGCGCCGACCGGCGCCAGAAAGAACGTTCGCCCCTCACCGCTATCCTCGTCCTCGATCTCGACGATCGCGCCGACACCGATCGTCGACATTTGCGCGGCGGGCCGGAACGTCGCGAGCGCATCGACCTCGGCAAGCGCCTGGCGAGCGCGACGCTGCTGCGCCCCCCCGACCGTCGCCAGCTGGTGCGCCGCCCGCGCGTCCTCGCGCTTCTCGTCGGGGGTTGCTCCCTCTCGGGCCTCCATCGCCGCCGCGTCGCGCGCACCGAGTGCCGCACGGGCGGACGCTTCGAGCTGACCGACGAGCTGGGTGATGAGCTCCTGCTTGTTCATCCCGAAAGCTTCGCCATAGCGCGGCCCGGGGGCAAATTTGCTGTGCGGATATGACCGTGCGTCGGAATCGAGATCGCGCTCTAGCTCTCAGGCTTGCGCGCCGGGCCACGCGGTACCGCGACGAACGCGAGTAGCTGCGCCGTTCGCTTGGCCTGACGCTCAGCGGGCTTGGCGGCATCGGCTCCATTGGCGAGCGCGGCCGGCGAGGTCGTGGCTGGGCTCGGCGACGCGACGGAGGGCTCGCTCTCTTCGACCAAGTCCGCGACCAAGCTCGAGCCGAGCCCCGGTTCGGCGGGCATCTCCGTGTCGTCGAGAAACACCACCCGGTCATCTGCACCACTGGCCGGATCATCGAGCAACACCACCGGTTCGTCGGCTCCCGTGTCAGGATCGTCAGCGAGATCTTCGTTCGCGGAACGCGAGATCGGATTCGCCCCCGCTGCGACATGCGTGAGTGCCGGCTTCGGAGGTTCGGTTTCGAAGAACAGTGGCTCGTCACCGAGCTCGGCGCTGAGCGCAGCGCTCAAATCGAACGACACACTGTCCGCATCGATCTCGGGATCCGCCACGGGCGGGGATGGTGGGGATGCCGCTACTGGTGGCGGAGCGGCCGCGACCACCGGTGTGAAGCGAGCCGCAGGGCCGCGTGCGAGCGGCGGAACAGCCATAACGGGGGCCCGCGCCGCCACGACGGGCGGTGCTGCGACCGGCGCGGGTGCCGCGACGGGAGCGGGTGCCGCAACCGCGCCCGGTGCGCCCTTCTTCTTGAACGACACCTTCGAGTTCACGCGGCTGCGCTTGTTCGCTGTGCCGATCACCACGTCGCACAACTCACAGCTCGCCACCGCGTAGAGCGCTGCAAGTACCTCCTG
>JAYVWH010000321.1:0-3244 GCA_043786265.1 Kofleriaceae bacterium
CCCGCCGTCCCCACGAGCTCGCGCTCGTCGGCGCGCAACGTGCTGCCTCCGACGAGCCGCGTCGCGACCGAGGTCGCAGCCCCCATGACCTCCATCATATCCGAGGGATCCTGCAACCTCCCCCGACTTGACGTGTCATGCTCGAGTCAATGCGTCCGGGGATCCCCCTCGCCATCGTCGCAGCCCTCGCCGCAGCCACCGGGCTCGTGATCGCGCAAAGCCCCGCGCCGGCCACGTTCAAGCTGCACGAAGAGCTACCCCTGCTCGCGCCCGATGCCACCAAGAGTGGAGCGATCATCCGCAAGGAATCGACGGGCGAGCCGACCGCGATGGTCGTCGGCGACAAGGTCTTGCCGATGCCGCAGCTCGGTACGCCGCGCAAGGACGACGAGCCCGTCCTCGGTTCCAAGGCCGGCGGCAACATGGATCGGATGACCGAGTGGAAGCCCGACATGAACACGGGCCCCGACAGCACGCTCCACTACGTCGGCGTGTTCAACCCTGACGTGCTGCCGTTCAAGCGCATGACCACGTTCGACGCCATCGGCGACGACTACACCATGCACGTCAGCCGCACGATCCTGACCGAGCTTCCGGTCGGCGGCACGCACGACGAGCGCACCCACGATCGCTTCAGCGGTGACGTCCGCATCCGCCTCACGCCCGGTGTCGACATCCCGCTGCCGTCGGTCGCGCCCGATATGCGCATCTTGTTCTACAAGACGTCGCCCAAGGTCGTGCTCAAGTTCTTCAAGGACGGTGCCGACAACTTCTACGTGCGCACCGACGACAAGTCCGCATCGGGCGAGTACCAGGTCGTGTTCACCGTCGATGCGGATGCGCGCTACTTCGCGCCGCAGCTCCCGACCGGTCGCAAGTATCGCATCCAGGATGTCGCCGCGGCCGCCCCGCCCGAGTACGTCCCCCAGATCCCGGCGCGCATCCTCGAGCAGGCACGCAAGACGCTGCAGAAGGACAAGCTCGCGATCGATCGCGCCGCGCCCCTCGACGTCGCTTTCAACAAGCTCGTGTCCTACTTCCGCGCCTTCGAGGCGGGCGAGATCAAGAACCCGTCGGGCGATGTCTATCGCGACCTCTGCGATAGCCAGGCCGGTGTGTGTCGCCACCGAGCGTTCGCGTTCATGGTCACGGCAAACGCCCTCGGCATCCCGACGCGCTACGTCCAGAACGAGGCCCACGCGTTCGTCGAGGTGTGGTTCCCCGAGCGCGGCTGGCAACGCATCGACCTCGGTGGTGCAGCGCTGCGCATGGACGTCACGAACATGGGCGACAAGGAGATCCATCGCCCGCGCGCGCCCGATCCATTCGCGAAGCCGCCCGAGTATGCCAACGGGCAGTATACCAACCTCGAAGGCGATATCCGCGGCCTGACGCCCAAGCAGATCGCCGACAAGCACAAGACGCTCGATCAATCGCCGTCGTCGGGTGCCGTCGCGACCGGCCCGCGCAAGGGCTCCGATGGTAGCGGCCCCGGTACCGGCAGCGGCGGGGGCACGGGCAGCGCAGGCAAGAGCGGCACCGGCAGCGCGGGCGATCCGATCGCCAGCAATCCGTTCGGCACCGATCGCATCACGCCCGATCCAACCGCGCCGGTCAAAGAGCAGGATCCGGCGAAGCCGACCCCCGAGCTCCTCGTCACGACCGCGGACACCAGCGCCTTCCGAGGTGCGGCGCTGCACGTCGAGGGCACGGCGCGCACCAGCGGCAAGGGCATCCCGAATCACCGCGTCGACGTGTTCCTGTCGCCGTCGGGCCTCGGCGGCCAGCGCTCGATCCCGATCGGCTACGCGATCACGGGCGCGGACGGAACCTTCAAGGTCGACCTCCAGGTCCCGGCCGCGGCCGATCTGCAGAAGTATGAGATCCGCCTGTCGACGTCCGACGATGCGACCTACAACCCAGCGCTCAGCGACTGATCACTTCGGCGGCAGCGGGTCGTTGTTGAACGTGCACGTGTAGATCGTAGCTGCCGAGGCCATCCTCGGTCTCGGCCGCCGAGTGGCACGCCATCGCCGCGGCCTTGAACGTCCACTTGCTCTTCGCCTTGGCCGGCTTGACGCCGGCGAGCTTGAGCGCCCGAAGCAGCTTTTTCGCGGCGTCGCCCTTGAGCGTCTTGACGGTCAAAGGTGGCTCGGGGGGCATTCGTTTCGCCGCGAGTCCAAGAGTCATGACGAGTGCTTTCATTTTCTTGCTCCTTTGACACATGCCGTCGACCGATGTTCAATCTATCGGCTGACCGTCAGATTGACCGGCAGCGTGACGAGGGTCGGTGCGCCGGTCGCAGGGAACTTCATCGTCTTGACGGCGCCCTGCACGCAACCGAGCACGCCCTGCGTGAACATGTAGTGCGGTGCCTGCAGGCGGCTGCGCGCGACCCGGCCGTTGCCCTCGACGACCATCTTCACGGTGAAGCTGCCGCTGAGGTCGGTATTCGCCGCGGCCTTGACGATGCAGTTCTGTGCCGGCCCGGACTGACTCGAGATCACGGACTGGATCTCGCCGTTCTCGAGCGAGCGCGACTCGGCACCGTTGCCCATGTCGAGCGTCGTCTTGCCCGGCGACGTATCATCGCCACGCCACTCCAGCGCGCGATCAGCGGCCGACAGCTGTACAAGGCGCGGCGGCTCGGTCTCTTCGCCACCACCGCCGGAGTTTGCCCAATCTTCGTCCTCGCCACCCGCGAAGTTCTGTCCACCAGCACCTGTGGGCCGGTGACCACCACCACCGCGCCGCTTCTTTTTCGGCTTGCCGACACCGGCATCACCGGTTGGTGCTTCCGCGACCTGCTCGGTGTCGGCCGGCGCGGTATCGTGCTTCGCCCATGGGGGTCGCAGCACCAGATACGTTCCACCGACCCCGACAACGAGGCCGATGACGAGCCCCATGCCGAGCGAGCCAGCCACTGGCCGACAGTTGTATCACGGCGCGACGCTCGCGCCCGTGGCCGCTGTGAAGGTGGTTGCCGCCGCGATTTTCGCGATTTACGCGGTGCAGATCGGGCTGTACAGCGCCGGGGTGCTCGAGCTTGTCGCCGCCGGGGCCAGCTTCGCCGTCGTGCTGGTCGGGATGGCCCTGTGGGCGCGTCGGAACGGGTGGCGACGCGAGGAGCTCGGGCTGCGCCGACCCGCGGGCGTGTTCATGGCGGCCGCCGTCTTCATCGGCGTCAGCGCCTGGTACGTCGACGGCTGGATCGTGGCCATGCTGAACCCGCCCGGCGACAGCT
>JAYVWH010000322.1:0-3420 GCA_043786265.1 Kofleriaceae bacterium
CGAAGAAGCCATTCGAGAACAAGCTGATTGGTTTGAAGAACATCATCGCGGACCGCGAAGCGAAGCTCGGAACAGCGCGCGAGGAGCTCGACAAGTTCCTCATCAAGGCGCCCGCCGACGGAAAAGTCGTCGCGCTCGCGAAGGCGAACGCGAAGGTCACCCCGAACGACATCATTGCAACGCTCCAGCGCGCAGCCGTTCTGGTCGCGACCTTCAAGACCGCCCCGGACGCCACTGTCCATGCGCGTGTCCTGCTCGCGGTCAAAGGCGGCGACAAGAAGCTGCCGTGCACCGTCGTCGCGACTGGTGGCGACGGCACCAAGATCGCGTGTCCCAAGGATGCAGCCGCCGAAGGCACCGAAGTCACCTACGCCGGTCTTGACACCTCTGCGCCCGCCGGCGACACGCCCGCCGGCGACACGCCCGCCGGCGACACTGATGGCAGCGCCGCCGATGGCGCCGCCGATGGCAGTGCCGCCGATGGTAGCGCTGCCGCCGGCTCCGCCGCTCCGACCGAAGGCAACGCCGTGGCGGGCAGCGCCGCCGCTCCCACTGCCGGCAGCGCCGCCGCTGGCAGTGCCGCTCCGACCGGTGGTAGCGCCGCTGGTAGCGCTGCTCCGGCCGAGGGCAGCGACAAAGCAGTCCCGAAGGCTGCGCCGCGCATGCGCCCGCGCCCGCGCGCAAAGGCCCCCGCGCCCGCACCTGCAGACAAGCTGTTCCCGCCCGGTAGCGCCGCCCACAAGCCGGCCGCTCCAACTCCTGCCCCTGCCGCTGCACCTGCACCTGCACCTGCACCTGCACCTGCACCTGCACCTGCGCCCGCGGCCGCGGCTGGCTCTGCCGGGTCACTGCAGTAGCTCGCACGCGCAGCCGCGCGCACCAGACGATCCGTCGAGAAACCCACGTGGGTCGGCGCCGTTCGCGCAACCGCGGGTACCAGACGATCCGTCGAGAAAACCCTCTGGGGTTAGGTGCCGAGCGCCGCGAGCGCCACTTCGATCCGAGAGAATACACCCGCCGACGTGATCGTCGACGTCACGTCGAAGATCGCCGCATCGTCGAAGCCCGCGGCGCGCAAACCGGCGAGCTGCGTCTCGCCGATCTGCCACGGCGCCAGCGTCACCAGCTCGGCGTAGCTGCGCAGTGCATCGTCGTACGGATTGATCGTGAGATCGCTCGGCGGCGAGATGCCACCATCCCCAAGCCACATCGCAACCCAGCGCGCGAGCAGCACACGCTGCCGCCGCGTGATCGGCGTATCGCGAAAGAAGATGTAGTTACGCCACTCGGCGAGCGCGGCGTGTGTCGCAGGACGACGCGAAAGCTCGATCGCAGGTCGTCCCACTACGAGCTCTGGAGCACTCGGCCACGCGGGCACCGAAAGGTCGACGGCCGGAGGTGCGAGAGCGACCGTGTAATCGAGCGCCACGCCGGTGACATCCGCGATGCGGTTGAGGTGGCCGAAGTACGACGACAGCGCGACGAGGTGCAAGATGTCCTCATCGGAGAGACTTGCGGAGTGGGCGCGCTCGAGATGGGCACGCGACAGTGTCCACGGAGCTTCGGTGATCGCGATCGTCAGCTCGGCGATCGCCCGCTGGCGGGCGTCGGGCCAGCTCGTTGCGATGCTGCGCGGGTCGGCGATGATCGCCTTCGCGAGGGCGTCGTTACCGTCGAGCGCGACACGCAGAAACTCTGCGTGACAGGCGGTTCAATACAGACACTGGTTCAAGCGCGACGTCAGCGCGTTGACCAGCTCGCGCTCTGGCGATGCGAGCGGGCCCGCGCCGTTGAGCGTCGTCGAGGTCGAGAACACGTGCCCGATCAGCGCTGGATCGAGGCTGTGTGCGGTGATGATGCCGGGCACGCCACCGTGGGCAGGCTGGTAGACCGGCGGCAGCGGGCGTTCGCGCATGCGATCGTAGATCTCGCGCAGGGCGCCTGTGGATGCGGCGTAATCGATGATCGCGAGCCCCACGAAGACCAGCGTATCAGAGGTCGTCAGTTACAGCGTCGTGATCTTCGAGACGTTGAGTTGGGCGCCCATCATCCCGAAGCCCATCGCGTTCTTGTCGACCTTGCCCTCGATCTCGACCTTCGCGCCGTCCTTACAGCCGCTAACGTCGCCGTGCAGCTCGTACTGATCGCCATCGTCCGTCTTGAGCAGCCAGTGACCGCCTTCGACATCCGTGCGCTGGATCGTGCCCTTCAGCTTCATCCCTCAACGATAGCTGGTAGTGCCCACACCGGCCAGCTACAACCCACGCCGTGCATCCGACGCCGGTCTTTCACTGGGATACGCACTCCGAGCTGGTCGCCTTCGTGACCGCACGCGCATTTGCCACCGTTTGCGCAACGGTCGACGGTGCCCTCGTGGCGGCGCAGGTGCCGGTCCTCGTCGATGCCAGCGGCACGCAGCTCGCACTGCATCTGTCGCGCGCCAACCCGCTTGCACGTGCGTTGCCGCAGCAAGTGCTCGTCCTCGTGGCAGGCGCCGATGCGTACGTGAGCCCCGATTGGTACGACGAGCCACACCAGGTCCCGACCTGGAACTACGTCTCGGTCGAGATCCGCGGCGAGCTCGTCGGAACGGACGACGCACAGAGTACGATGTTCGAGGCACGGATTGCCGGCAAGCCGCCGTGGGCCCTCGACAAGCTGCCGGCCGCGACGCTCGCTGCCAAGCTCAAGGGAATCGTCGGCGCGACGCTGCAGCTCGCCTCGGTCCGCGGCACCCGCAAGCTGTCGCAGAACAAGACCGACGCCGACCGCGCCGGCATCGTCACGGCACTGGACGCCAGCCCGCGTGCTGCAGATCGCGAGATCGCCGGTCTCGTTCGTACGTTACGATCCTGACGTGCGGCTCTCCCTCGTCGTCGTTCTGATCCTGCTCTTTGGAGCGGGCGCCGCCGACGCCAAACGGCGCAGAGAAATCGACGTATTCGGCGAGCGCGAACCCCCGCGACCGTGCGCGCGCGCGAAGACCTGGTCGTTCGCGAAGAAGTGCCTCGACAAGGCGGGCACGACCAACGTCGTCTATCAGACCGACACGGCGAAGGTCGTGACGTTCGTGCTCAAGGGCGCGCGGAGCGACGCGGGGAAGCAAGTGGTGTTTTTTTCGCTGGTCGAAGCCGCGTGGGTCCGCACTGACCTCGGCGTCACCCTTTCCCCCACCACGGAGCTGCTTCACGCCGGCGCGTTCTCGACCCCGACTGGCGATGCCGTTCGCGTCGATACTGGCGTCACGATGCATACGACGTTCGCACTGGGCTCCGCAGGTGTCGTAGAAGGAGTCACGCGGCGCACGTTCGCAGCGGTGTGCATGCCATCGCAGTCGAGCTGCTGGCAGATGATGACGTCGTGCGAGGCCTACGTTCACGGCAGGGTGTTCTGGACGTTTCACAGCGAGATCGTGTGGCA
>JAYVWH010000323.1:0-4957 GCA_043786265.1 Kofleriaceae bacterium
CGAGCAAGCGGGCATCGGCGACGACACCGGTGTCGATGTCGTGGCGGCCCCGCCGGGGCAGCGCATCATCACGGGGAGCGACCGCGCATTGTCCACGATGCAGCGCAATGTCGCCCGCGCACCGACCGCGGATCCGTTCGACGGGCGGGCCGAGCATCTCGTGCCCGCGGACGCGATCCGCGACGAAGGGCCGCGCTCGGCGGAGATGGCAGCGGTCGATGAAGCACCCGTCACAGAAGTTCACGACATCCCGAGCGCGCGTGAGCTGGCCGACGAGCTTGCGGCGCACTCGGTGTCGGGCGCGGTCGGCGATGTCACGGCAACGATGAAGCCGTCGGTCGATCTCCTCGACTACGACCGCAAGGGACACACGCCGATCCCGACGCTGCACGAGCCATCCGAGGTCACACCGATGCCGCACGACTCGGTGTCCTCGTCGACGGCACCGTCAAACCTGCCACCGCCGCGCAGCGCCAATGCGGGCCCGTCGGGACCGACTCCCGCGTGCCCGCAGTGCGAATCGCCGATGGCGTGGGTCGAGGAGCACCTGCGCTTCTACTGCAAGCAGTGCCGCATGTACTTCTGACGGTGCGCTAAGCTGCGCGCCGCATGGGTTCGCTGTTCCTGATCCGCCACGCGCAGGCCTCGTACGGCGAGGCCGATTACGATCGGCTGTCACCGCGTGGTGTCGAACAGGCAAAGGCGCTTGCACCCGCGGTCGCCGCGGCGAAGCTCGACCAGGTGTATCGGGGCCCGCACGTGCGGCATCACCAGACGGCCGAGCACGCCGGCATCGGTCACGCGACGGTTCTCGACGAGCTCGCCGAGTACCCGGCGTTCGCGATGATCCAGCACTTCATGCCGCGCCTGGTCGCCGAGGATCCGCGGTTCGCAGAGCTGACGAGCACGCCATCGCGCGAGCTCGCGAACGCCGCGTTCAAGACCGTGCTCGGGCGCTGGATGCGCGACGAGTGGCACGGTGACGGCGTCGAGCGCGTCGGTGAGTTCGCGTTGCGCGTGCGTGCGGGGCTGGATCGGATGCTGCGCGACGTAGCGTCGGGCGCTCGCATCGGCGTTGTCACGTCGGCGGGCCCGATCGGCGTCACGGTCGGTCTCGTGTTCGGCGCGAGCGAGCACCACATGGTGCGCACGAGTCTCGTCGTCCGTAACGCATCGATCAGCGAGCTCGCGTTCCGGTCGCGCGAATTCGCCTGGCACCCCGAACGGGTGTCTCTCGTCGCCTTCAACTCGACCCATCACCTGCCTGCCGAGCTGCACACGGAGTATTAGCCATGGACTTCGATCCACCTGCCGCAGTGCGGCCCTTGCTCGAGAAGATCGAGCGCTTCATCCACGAGACCGTGATTCCCGCCGAGGAGGAAGTGCTCGACAAAGGCTTCGGTGTCTCGGCGCCGTTGCTCGCCGAGCTGCGCGCGAAGGTCAAGGCAGCGGGCATGTGGGCGCCGCAAGCACCGAAGGATGTCGGCGGGCTCGGGCTCACGCTCGTCGAGCACGGCCTGGTGTCGGAGAAGCTAGGTCGCTCCCCGCTCGGCCACTACGTATTCGGTGCGCAGGCGCCCGACGCCGGCAATGGGGAGATCCTGCACAAGTACGGCACGGCCGAGCAGAAAGCCCGCTGGCTCGAGCCGCTCGCGCGCGGTGACATTCGCTCGTGCTTCTCGATGACCGAGCCGGAGAATCCGGGCTCGAACCCGACGCTGATGTCGTGCACGGCGCGTCGCGATGGCGACGACTACGTGATCGATGGTCACAAGTGGTTCACGAGCTCGGCCGATGGCGCAGCCTTCGCGATCGTGATGGCGGTGACAAACCCCGAGGCGCATAAGCATGCACGCGCGTCGATGATCATCGTTCCGACGGACACGCCGGGCTTCGACCGCGTCCGCAACATCAAGATCATGGGCGACGCAGGCGCGGCATGGGCCAGCCACTCGGAGATCTGGTACCGCAGCGTGCGCGTGCCGGTCACCAACCGGCTCGGCGCCGAAGGTGCGGGCTTCCTGATCGCGCAGGAGCGGCTCGGGCCGGGCCGCATCCATCACTGCATGCGCTGGATCGGGATCTGTGAGCGCGTATTCGACAAGATGTGCTCGCACATCACCAAGCGCGTGATCACGGACGACGGCAAGACGCTGTCGTCGCGCCAGATTGCCCAGGCCTGGGTCGCCGAGGCGCGCGCGGAGATCAACGCGTCGCGGCTGATGGTCCTCCACGCCGCGTGGACGATCGAGAACAAGGGCTTCCAGATGGCACGCGAGGAAGTGTCACTGATCAAGTTCTACGTTGCGGACGTGATGATGCGTCTCGTCGATCGCGCGATCCAGATGCACGGCGCACTTGGCATCACGAGCGACACGGTGCTCGCGCACTACTACGTGCACGAGCGCGGCGCGCGGATCTATGACGGTCCCGACGAGGTTCACAAGATGGTCGTCGCCAAGCGCATCCTCGGTAAGTACTCGGCATGACCGTCGCGGAAGACCAGCCAAAGGCGGTCCGCGACGGCGAGCAGCTAGACCTCGCCGCGCTGAGCGCGTACATGGATCGCGAGCTGGGTGCGCACGGTGCGGTCAGCGTCGAGCAATTTCCCGGTGGGCACTCGAACCTCACCTATCTCGTGCACCACGGCGACCGCGAGTATGTGCTCCGCCGGCCGCCGTTCGGCAGCAAGGTCAAGTCCGCGCACGACATGGGGCGCGAGGTCAGTGTCCTGTCGAAGCTGGCGCCGGTGTTCGATCGCGCACCGCACGTGCTCGCATATCGCGACCAACCGGACGTGCTCGGTGCGCCGTTCTATCTGATGGAGCGGCGACGCGGTGTGATCCTGCGGCGGGAGCTGCCGGCGAGCATCGATACCGCGCAGGTACGGCGACTGTGCGATCTACTCGTCGACACGCTCGTCGATCTTCATGCGGTCGACTACGCCGCGGCGGGGCTCGGCGACTTCGGCAAGCCAACGGGTTACATCGAGCGACAGGTCCGCGGATGGACCGAGCGCTACACCGCCTCGCAGACTGACGACATCGCCGACATCACGGCTGTTGCAGCGTGGCTTGCGGAGCACAAGCCGACCAGCGGTCCGCCGTCGTTGATCCACAACGACTTCAAGTTCGACAACGTGATCTTCGATCCATCGCTCGAGCGGATCACCGGCGTCCTCGACTGGGAGATGGCGACGATCGGTGACCCGTTGATGGACCTCGGCACGTCGCTGTCGTACTGGGTGCACGCCGACGATCCGGCGGTGTTCCAGATGCCGATCTTCGGCGTGACGATGAAGCCAGGGATGTTCCGGCGCGACGACTTCGCGGCGCGGTACTTCGAGCGCGCGGGCCGGCCGACCGCCGACATGGTGTTCTACTTCGCGTTCGGTCTGTTCAAGACCGCCGTCGTGCTGCAGCAGATCTACTACCGGTTCGCGAAAGGGCTCACGACCGATCCGCGGTTCGCGTCGTTCATCGTGGTCGTGCGCGCGCTCGGTGATCAGGCGAAGCGCGCAGTCGACCGCGGCACGCTGTAGCACCTATCAAGGGCAGTCACAGACGCCGGCCTCGACGGGCGCGCACGCACCGTCACCGCACCGAGGTCTCGGATCGATGCACGTGGTCTGTGGAGGGCAGTACGGATCGCAGCGCGGGTAACAGTCGGGATCGTTGCAGTCGACAAGCTGGTCGCCGTCCGCGTCGGTGCCGTCGCAGCGCTCGATCGCGGGCGTGTTCGACTCGAAGCTGTACGTCCACACGTCGTCGAACAAGGTCGTGAGCTGCCCGCGACCACCGAACATGATCACGCGCGCGTTGAGCGCGTCGTACACAGCGAACGCATCGCTGCGTGCCGGCGGGGTACCGACGGGGTGACGCTGCTGCCACGTGCGCGATGCGACATCGAGCTCCCATGTATCGGCCGCGGGCTCACCATTCGCGAGCGCGCCGCCGAACAGCACGATGCGATCGCGGCGCGGGTTGTAAACGAACACCGGATTGGCGCGCGGCTCGGGTCCCTGCGGTGGCGTGATCTCGGTCCACGCGAGCGTCGCAATGTCGAACTGCCACACGGTGCCGAGTGCCCCGGGCCCGCCATACATGACCGCGACGTTGCTGCCACGGTCGAATGTGAGCCGCGAGCCGCTCATCGGCGATGGCGCATTGGACGGGGTGAGATTTGCCCACGTGGTGCCATCCCACAGCCACGTATCGCCGAGCCGAACCTCCGAGGCTATGCCGCCGAACAGCAGCGTGCCGTGGCCGGGCACGTAGGTCATCGCGGCTTGCGAGCGCTGCGGTGGCTTGATCGCCGGGGACCGGAGTGACCACGCCGTGTCCTTGAGTACGTAGGTCTCGTTGTATTCGACGTACTCCGGGGCGACGCCGCTGCCACTGCCGACTTCCGCACAGCCGTATCCGCTGCCACTGCCACTGCCACTGCCACTAGCGCAGCCGAGGAAACCGCCGAACAGCACTGCCTCCTCGCGCGCTTCGTCGTAGGCAAGCGACGCTTGCTGGCGTGGACCCATGTAGAACGGCATCTGCTTCCAGCCGGTGGAGTGCCAGCGCCAGGACTCCGCGCTCTGCGCCGCGAGGTCTGCGCCCCCGACGACGAGCAGGTCCCCGCGGCGAGGATCATAGGCCATGGCGCCTGCCGCATGTTTGGGAGGGCGCACCGTCGTGGGGACGCTGACCCAGCGTCCCGCGGTGTCCGTCATCGACGGGGGCTGGAGCCGGAACGTGGATGCCAGCGTCAGCACGTCAGTCGTGCCGCCGAACACGACCATCCCGCCGGCGTCCCATGCGGCCGCAGCGCGCATGCGTGCAGACGGTGGAGTGGCCGGCGCCACGTGATCGAAGTAACCGGCCGTGTTCCAGAGATACGTGTCGTTACTGATGCTCAGATCGGGCCGCTGACCGCCAAACAGTACGGGTTGCATGCCGAGCCGGCC
>JAYVWH010000324.1:0-2254 GCA_043786265.1 Kofleriaceae bacterium
TGACGTCACCGGGGCGGTTCGAGCAGTAGATGTGAAACATCTCGGCCGAGCCGATGCCGTCATAGATCTGACCACCGAAGCGCTCGACGAAGCGACGCATCAGCGGCTCCGGCAGCGCCTCGCCGGCCGAGAACTGGAACCGCACCGTCGACAGATCGATGCCGGCCTCGCCCTTCGCACGGCGCTCGTCGTCGAGATCGAGAATCTTGCCGAGCATCGTCGGCACGTTCGTGACGACGGTCGCCTTGTACCGCGCGATTGCCGCCGTGATCGACTCGGCAGTCGGCCTCTCGCTGAACAGGCCGACGGTGGCGCCGACGGCGAACGGGAACCACAGGTTTGTTCCTGTCGCGTAGCCGAAGAACAGCCGCGGCACGCTGACGCTGACGTCATCCTCGCGCATCGCGACGGTGCGTTTCGCGAAGACTTCCGTGTTGAACGCGAAATCACGGTGCGTGTGCATTGCAGCTTTCGGCTTGCCCGTCGAGCCCGACGTGAACAGCCAGATCGCCTGATCGTCGCGCTGGATCGGCGGCAGCGTCGCCGTGCTGCGGGCGCCGGCGGTGATCGCCGCGTGCAGCGAGGTCGTGCCCGGCACGTCGCACGCCGCCTCCGGATCGTCGCCGGTCGGCGCATCCGGCGCGACGAGCGTGATTCCGCGAAAGTTGGGGGCGAGCTGCGCAGCGACGGCAGGCGTCGTGATCAGCACCGCAGCGCGCACGTAGTCGAGCACGTACGCGAGGTCCTCGATCGGCGCGATTGGATTCCCCATCGCGAGCACGGCGCCCGCGGCGAGAGTGCCGAAGATGCCCCACGCGAAGGCCGGCGTATCCGGCAGCACGATGTAGACGCGCTGCTCCGGGCGCACACCGTTTTCGACGAGAAATCGCGCGAGCGCCCGCGATCGGTCGGCGACCTCCGCATACGTCCACGCCCGATCGCCAAACCGCAGCGCGACCTTGTCACCCTTGCCCTCGCGGACGCGATCGAATAGCCAGTAGTCGGCCAGGTTGAAGTCGTCCGGAAAGCGTACCGGCTCGCTCATCTACTTCTCCTTCGACGCCGTCAGCGCGCGCCCGATGATGGTGCGCTGGATCTCGCTGGTGCCCTCATAGATCCGCAGCGGGCGGATCGCACGATACAGGTGCTCCACGACGTTGCCCGCCATCACCCCGCGACCACCCATGAGCTGGACCGCGCGATCGATCACGCGGCTCGCTGCCTCGGTCGCACCGAGCTTGGCAATCGAGACCTCGGTCGTCACGCGACCACCGACGGTGTCCTTGCGATGCGCCGCGCGCAGGACGAGCAGCCGCGCGGCATCGAGGTCGACCGCCATGTCGGCAATGTGCGCCTGGATCAGCGGCTGCTCGGACAGCAGCTTGCCGAACTGCGACCGCCCCGTGACGAATCGAATCGCCTCGTCCATCGCGCGCCGCGCCATCCCGACCGCCGCTGCACCGACGGACACGCGGAATGCATCGAGCGTCCGCATCGCGAGCTTCATTCCCTGCCCTGCCGCGCCGATGCGCGCACTCGCCGGCACGACCACGCCGCGCAGCTCGAGTGCACCGATCGGATGCGACGCGGTCGCCTGCATCGGCTTCACGCGAACTCCCGGCATGTCGAGCGCGATCCAGAACGCGGTCAGGCCCGCTGCACCCGCCGACGGATCGGTCGATGCGATCACGGTCGCGTGATCGGCAATGCCGAGGTTCGAGATGAACAGCTTGTCCCCGTCGAGGCGATAACCGTCGTTGCTCGGCACCGCGCGGGTCTGGATCGCCGCGACATCGCTCCCCGCCTCTGGCTCGGTCAACGCGAACGCGGCCACGTGCGAGCCGCGTGCATACGCAGCCACCTCGGCTTTTTGCGCATCGGTCCCGGCGAGCAAGATCGGATGCACACCGAGGCCTTGCACCGCGAAGATCGAATCGGCGCGCGGCGAGACATACCCCAGCATCTCCCGCGCGAGGCACAGCGACCGCGAGTCGACCTTGCCGCTTGCCGGCGCGACGAGCTCGAATAGATTTGCAGCTGCAAGCGCAGCCGCTGCGGCACGGTCGCGCGCCGTCTCGGTGCGATGCGCCTCGGGCGCTTCGACCGCTTCGATCGCCGCCGCTGCTGCATGCAAGCGCTCCGCAAGAGCGGTGTGCTCTGCGGCAAAGAACATCGGCAGATCGTCGCTGGAGAGCTGCACGCTACGGCGCGCCCTTGAAGCGCGCGGGCCGCTTCTCCTTGAACGACGCGTGCG
>JAYVWH010000325.1:0-5402 GCA_043786265.1 Kofleriaceae bacterium
TCAGAACGGCAAGCTCCCCGAGGCAATGGCGGTTCTCGACTACGCGAGTCGCTGGTACGTCCGCGCCGATCAATGGCTCACCTACGGAGGCATCGCGTACGCGGCGATGGACAACCCGCGCACCGTGAAGTCGTATGCCCGGGCATATCAGCTCGATCCCGACGCGTTCGACGTGACGCAGCTCAATGCCTACGCCGGCGTGCTCGACGAGGTCGGCGACTACGCGACGTGTGAGGCGATCGCGAAGCACTTGCTGCGTCTCGCCGGCAACGACGTGATGTGGCAGACGAACGGCTGGAATCACCTCGCCTGCGCGTACATCGGCCAGCGCAAGTTCGCCGAGGCCGTCGAGCTCGCCGAGCGCGCCGTCGCGCAGAATCCGCTGCCTGACAACACAGCCAATTTCGCGGCGACCCTCGAGCGCGCGAGGTCTCAGACGGTGACCACCCCGCCGGCATTGCCGCCCGTCGGCAAGCCGCGCGAGCCCGTGTTCGAGCTGCTCGAGGCGGGTGATCATGCAGCTGCGGCCGCCGTCGGTGATACAAGCTGGCGCTCGCGTCGTGGCGCACTGCACGCTAAACGCTTCCGCTTCTCTTCGGAGAATCAGGTCGACGTCACCCCACGTGCTCGCGCGGCCGCGCTCGCGGTGCTCGCCGACACCACCGGCATCGTCGATCGTGAAGCGCTGCTCGCTCGCTCGCTCGCGCTGCTGATCCGCGAGCAGGCCTATTTCGCCCGCGATCCTGTGCCGCGCCTGGGCGATCGGATGACGCGCGACGCGTTCTACGTCGAGTTCCGTGCACGCGGTGGCGTCGTGCTCGGTGACGCAGCACCAGCGCCACCCGCCTTTGTCGATCGCGAGATCCTGCCGGGTGCCAAGGTCGCGCGCACCAGCGATTACATCGCGCTGCTCCGCGACCTCGCCGCGCTGACGCCGAAGGAAGCGCTCGCGCAGTTCGATCTCGACGAGGCGGGCTACCTCGAAGAAGCGAAGCGCTGGGCTGCCGCGATGGACAAGGATCCGTCGATCGCAAAGACGATCACGGCCGGCCTCGCGAAGCGGTGATCAGCTCGACGTGAGTCCACCGTCGACGACGATCGTCGCGCCGGTGGTGAACGAACTGGCGTCGCTGAGCAGATAGACGACGGTGCCCGCGATCTCGACGGGCTGGGCGTGACGAGCGAGCGGGGTACGCTTGACCACGTGATCGCGTAGCATCGGGTTCTGCACGATCGCGGAAGCGAACTTGGTCTCGACGAGCCCGGGCGCGACCGCATTGACGCGGATGTTGGAGCCGCCAAGCTCGAACGCGAGGGTCTGGGTCATGCTGATCACGGCTGCCTTCGTCGCACCGTAGATGCCCTGCATCGGCGCGGCGCGGATGCCGGCGACACTGGCGATGTTGACGAGCGAGCCCCCCCCATCGCGCGTGCGTACATGCTTGACGAATGCGCGCGCGACGTAGAGGTAGCCGCGGATGTTGACCTCGATCGTCTTGTCGATCGCGGAGTCGGGCGTGTCGAGCAGGGGGCCGAAGTAAGGGTTCGTCGCTGCGTTGTTGACCGCGCCGTCGATGCGCCCGAACTTGTCGAGTGCGCGCGCGAATACCGCGTCGACATCCTCGGCTTTGCCGGTGTGGCCCGCAACGGCAAGGACCCGGTCGGCGGGTAGCGTCGCTGCGACCCTGTCGAGGTCGGCCTGCTTGCGCGACGCGAGCACGACTTTCGCGCCCTGGTCAACGCACGCGCGCACGATTGCCTCGCCGATGCCGCGACTGGCGCCAGTAACGACAAAGACCTTGTCCTTGAGCATGGTCACGAGGATATACACGTAACCGATGCGCGCAGACCACCATCCAACCAACGTGGCGGACCTCCGCGTCAATGCGTCAAACGATCGCCCGGTCGATCCGAAGGGCGCCTACGTCCTGTACTGGATGATCGCGGCGCGCCGAACGCGTGCGAGCTTCGCTCTCGATCGTGCGCTCGTGCATGTTCGCGAGCTCGGCAAGCCGCTGCTCGTGTTCGAACCGCTGCGGGCCGGGTATAAATGGGCGAGCGATCGACATCACGCGTACGTGAGCGACGACGACTGCGCGACCTACGCGACGACCGCTCTCAAGTGCGCGAGCTCGGTCCCTTGACGCGGCGCATCAGTCCGGTCATAAAATGAATGACGGTTCATTCAGTCAAGGGAGCCCCGCCGATGGCGCAGCAGAACTTCTACAAAGCCAACCTTCGCGATCTGTCGTTCCTGCTGTTCGAGCAGTTCAAACTCGACGACCTGCTCGGCAGGGAACCATTCGCCAACTGGGGCAAGGACGAAGTTGTCGCCGTGCTCGAAGAGGCCTACGCCTGGGCGCAGAAGTATCTCGGACCGATCAACGCGATCGGTGACGAGGTCGGCTGCAAGCTCGACAACGGTCAGGTCCGCGTTCCGCCCGGCTTCAAGGAAGCATGGCAGGCGCTGTTCAAGGCCGGCTGGCGGACCTTGGCGGTCGAAGAGAAGCACGGCGGACAGGCCGGCCCGTTCACGCTCGCGATGATGGTCGAAGAGTTCATGTGCGGCTCGTGCACGTCGTTCAACATGTACCCCGCGCTGACGCAGGGTGCCGCCGACGTGATCCTCGCGTTCGGTACGCCCGAGCAGCAGGCGGCGTACGTGCCGAACATGTTCAACGGCAAGTGGGCGGGAACGATGTGCCTGACCGAGCCACAGGCAGGCAGCGATGTCGGCTCTGCGTCAACGATCGCGAAGCGTCGCGACGATGGCAAGTTCGACATCCAGGGCACAAAGATCTTCATCTCTGGCGGCGATCAGGACATGACGGACAACATCATCCACATGGTGCTCGCACGCACGCCGGATGCGCCTCCGGGCACCAAGGGGCTGTCGCTCTTCATCGTGCCGAAGGTCCGCACCGACGGTGCGAACAACGACGTCAAGGTCGCGGGCATCGAGCACAAGATGGGCATCAAAGCGTCGTCGACGGCGCAGCTCGTGTTCGGTGAGGACGGCAAGTGCGTCGGTGAGCTCGTCGGTACCGTGGAGCAGAAGGGCATGTCCCAGATGTTCCACCTGATGAACTACGCGCGCATCGGCGTCGGTCTGCAGGGCCTCTCGATCGCGTCGTCCGCGTATCTCAACGCGCTCGATTACGCGAAAGATCGCAAGCAGGGCAGCTCGGTCAAGCACTGGAAAGACGCGACCGCACCGCGCGTTCCGATCATCGAGCACGCCGACGTCAAGCGCATGCTCCTCGACATGAAGGCGCGGACCGAAGGCATCCGCGCGCTCGCGGTGAAGCTCACGATGCACATCGATCGCCAGACCTTCCTCGAGAAGACCAATGGCGACAAGGCGCAGATCGACTACCACCAAGGCCAGGTCGACCTGCTCGTCCCGCTGATCAAAGCGTACGGCTCGGATCAGGCGTTCTCGATCTGCGCGACCGCGATCCAGGTCTACGGTGGCGCCGGCTTCCTCAAGGACTGGCCCGTCGAGCAGTACTGCCGCGACTCGAAGATCTTCTCGATCTACGAGGGCACGAACCACATCCAGGCCATGGATCTCGTCGGCCGCAAGCTGATGCAGCGCGGCGGTGCAAACGTGCAGGCCTTCGGCGCCGACGTCGCGAAGTTCGTCACCGCGAACAAGGAGCACACGTCGCTCAAGGACTGCGTCGCGATCCTCGGCCAAGCGATGGAGTCGATGACCGCGACTGGCGGCAAGTTCATGCAGTGGTTCGGCGGCGGCAAGCTCGAGATGGTGCCTAGCGTCGCGAACCGTTTCCTCGAGATGATGTCGGAGACGACCATCGGCTGGCTGCTCCTCGAGCAGGCCGTGATCGCAGAGGCAGCGCTCGCGAAGGTCGCCGCGGACCACCCGGACCACGCGTTCTACACGGGCAAGGTGTTCGCCGCGAAGTACTTCGCGCTCAACATCCTCCCCGGCGTCGCGGCAAAGGCGGAGCTGATCGCGCGCGAGGATCGCTCCGCGGTCGACATGCCAATCGAGGCGTTCGTCAGCTAACCTTGGCTCGACGATGCCGGCCCGGACGCCGGCTGCTAGCGACGATCGAGGCCGATCACGTGCGGACCGCTCGCACCGCGTGCGACGTGAACGAACAGGGGCGGGCGGGTGTGGCCGTCGTAACGGGCTTCGAGCTCGACGATGGTGTAGCCGTCGTGGCCGGTGGCGGGGGTGGCTTGCATGCACGAGCGCATGTCATGCGCCGACTTCCAGTCGCCAGTGGCGAGCGGCTTGCCGTCGTAGTCAAACGAGCGGGCGCGATAGGTTGTATTGGTCGGGGTGCCGAAGCGATAGCGTAGCCATAGATCGTCGAAGCAGACCTCGAGCCCGTCGCCGCTGGAGCGGGCCTCGACAGCGGTCAACGGCGCGACGCGCGAGAAGGTGTGGCGGCCAATCTTTTGCTGGCGCTCGATGAGGGTGCGCACGACGTAGTCACGGGTTCGCGAGTCGGTGTACTGGCCCGCCTCCACGGCAGCCTGGATGTGGGCGGGGGAGAAGCGCATCAAGATCTCGGCAGCCCAGAGCTCGTCGAGCTTGTCGGCCACGTCGGTCGGTCGCCAGTTGTGGCTCGGCGTCCAGGCCGCCGGATCGAACTGCGAGCTCTCGAACACACCGAGGCCGCGCAGCTTCGGGACCGAGAAGTCGCGCTCCCACGGCTCGACGAGCAGGCCGAACGTGAACAGGGATTTGAAGAACCCGCTGACGGAGTAGGTCGTGCGGTAGCCGAGGCGCGGGAGGTTGTCGGTGAGGCGACCGACGCCGAGCGACTCGCCGAAGTCGATCGCGTACCACTTGATGTACTTGTCGTCGGTGTATGCGGCGATGGAGTTCTGCGACTTGAGGTCGATGTGGTTGACCCAGGCCCACAGAAGACGCTGGCCACGCAGGTCACGACGGAGCTGGTGCGGGACCCTGTCGTTCGGATCGTCCTTGCGGACGCCCTCGGGCTCGACGCCACCGAGGATCTTGCCGTCGATCAACTTGCTCACGTAGCCGCGATAGTTATCGCCGTCGTGTTCGATCAGGCCGAGGTAGGACTCGAGATCGGCGGCGGTCATCCGACGCTTCTTGCCGGTGCGATACTTGATCTCGGCCTTCTCGTCGAGGACGAGGTCGGCGCGCTTGAAGTTGACGACCTCGTTGTCAGGAACGTTATAGCCAAAGCCCCAGGTCAGCCGCTGCACGATGATGTCGGCGGCGGACTCGGTCTCGGGATAGCTGCGCTCGTCGAACTTGAGCAGATACTTGTCGTGCTTCGCGTCCTGGATCGCGAATCCGATCGCGGCGCCGCCAACCTTTACGCCCGTCACGTGCCAGGGTTCGCTGCGGTCGGGTCCACCGCCGCCCGGGCCACGACGGATCTGCTCCG
>JAYVWH010000326.1:0-14515 GCA_043786265.1 Kofleriaceae bacterium
ACGGCCCGGGGCGCAATCCCGGGCCGTTTTCTTTTGTGCAGCGGTTCGTTACTTAGCCATCAAACCGTCGAGCATCGTCTTGAGCGTCGCGTTGACGTCGTTCTGCGATGCGGCGCGGAACCGCGGCAACTCGATCACCTGGTCGACCGCGCGGTCGTGCTTGAGGAGCCCCTTCTTGTCGACCCGCATGCGCAGCTTCAAGTTCGTGCCGAGGTAGTCGATCGTCAGCGTGATGTCGTTGATGCCCCACTGCTTGGCGAGATGACCGGGCGGCGCGAACGTGCCCTCGAAGGTCTGCCCCAGTGCCGTGGCCTCGATATCCTCGACACGGAAGTCCATCGCGCCGAGGCCGTCGCGCAGGCGCTCGATGTCCTGGTTGCGCATGGTGATCGGGATCGCCGCGCCGATGTCGCTCGCCCAGTTGATGTCGACCTCGCCGCGGAGCTCCCAGTGGCAGGTGCGCGACGACATCGACGTGCCTGGCGGGATGCGGAGCTGGAAGGGCAGCGGCAGTACGTCACCATTCTCGGCGCGCCACGGACCCTGGCGCACGACCATGCGGTCCCACACGTGGCCGGTCGACGGTCCGCCCTTGTAGTGCTCGACGAGCTCGATGAAGATCGAGGCCACCGTCTGGCGGTCGGTCGACGTGAACTCGACGAAGCCGTCGAGCTGCGCACCGTTGAAGAACGTGTCCTGCTTGAGCGCGATCAGTAGCGTGCCGTTCGAGTTGCTGCCCTGCTTGCGATACGCGAAGTCCTTTGGCGTCGGTGTGGTGCTCGCGACCATCGCCGGCAGCGACGACAGCGAGGCGCCGGCGCCCTGCTGCTGGTGTTGCGAGATCAGCGCTCTGAGCTGCTCGGGGACCTGAGTTGCCATCACGGTCTGGCCCATCTGCTGGCCGTCTTGCATGAACGTGATGCCCAGCGCAACGTGGCCGAGCCACACCTGCATGCCGGGGCGCAGCGCGACCGTCTGATGCCCGATCGACTGGCCGTCGATCCACGTGCCGTTCGCCGACCCGAGGTCACGGATGTAGACCTGGCCCTGCGGATCGAGGAACAGCTCGGCGTGGCGGCGCGAGAGCGTTCCATCCACGAATGCAAGCTGGCAGGTCGTTGCATCGCGCCCCGCGAACAAGCGCGCATTCGGACCCTCGAGTTTTGCCTGTGCACTCCCCAGCTGCAGCTGAACGCTCATACGTTCGACGCTATCACGCTCTTATGAGGTGGGTGCCGATCAGGATTGTCATCACGATGGCCATGATGGCCTCGCCGGCGATGAGTCCCGAGGCGAGCGGCATGCCAAGCTTGTCCGCGCTGTTCTTGTCGGCCCTCGACCAGGCACTCATCACGATGCCGCCCAGGACCATCACGAACACGACGGCGCCGGGGACCATCATGCCGATGCCGAGGCCGGTTGCCGACGGAATCCACTTCTGAGCCTTCACGGCGAACGTTTCACCGAGCGTGATCACGATGCCGACGCCGGCACCGATGCACAGCGCTGCGAGCGCGTACGGCGGCAGCTTGCTGAAGCCACCATTTAGCACCTCAGCGAAGCCGGCGATGCGGATCGAGATCGGGGCCGACAGGCCGTGCGCGCCGACGCCAAAGTTCTCGCGGAGCAACGGGTACACCAGCGCCACCGCAAGCGCACCGATCGGTGCGGCGATCAGCTGCGCGTACGTGAGAAAGCGCGGCGTGGATCCGAGGATGTGGCCTGCCTTGTAGTCCTGCATGATTGCCTCGGACTGCGTGGCGATCGTGCCGGTGGTACCGCTCGCCGCGAGGTTTGCGGTCATGTTGTGCGGCATCAGGCCCGCGAATGCCGCCTGCATCATGTTCGTCAGCTGGCTGATCGGTCCCCAGTTCGTCTCGCCGAGCACGCGGAGACCGACGAGCATCAGCGGGACGGACAGCGCGATCGCGATCAGCGTCATCCAGATCGGTAGGTCGAAAAAACTGTACTGCGTGATGACGAGCGCGATCGACGAGGCGGCGACGCCCATCCCGATGTACTTGAGGGGGACGTCGCCGGTCTGCACGGACTTCGTCGACATCGTCGAGAACGTTCGTATCAGCGTGCGCCACTTGAGGAACAATGCCGTCAGGCCAGCGGCGATCAGCATGCCGGTGCCGGGCCACATCACCCAGAGCAGCACCTGCCCGCGGGTCTCCTTCGAGATGATGTGATGGTCGAGCAGGATGCCCGGGAAGATGATCCACGAGATCACGCCACCGATCGCCATGCTGATGTTGATGCGGTTACCAACGATCATGCCGGAGCCGAGTCCCAGCAGCGACACCGAGAAACCGGCACCCATCGCCGGAACGGTCAGACCGCCCATCGCCGCGAACAAGACCTCGGGGATCGGGCCGACTTCCTCACCGTCGAGCCTCGGCATGTCGAAGATGCGGCCGCCCCACTTGGTGGTCAGCAGCCACACGATCGCCGATGCGATCGTCGCGAGGAACAGCGCGCGCGCGGCGCGCTTGGCCTCGGGGCCGCGCGCATCGAGCACGATGATCGTCTCGGCCGCTGCGACGCCGTCGGCATAAGTGAGGTTCTCCTCCTCGACGTAGTGGCTCCGCAGCGGCACCGCGAGCAGGATGCCGAGGATGCTGGCGAACGTGAGCCAGAGGAACGACGCGTACCAGGTCGGCGAAAAATGATAATTGAGCTCGGGTTTCTGATTGAGCAGGTCGAAGGCCGCCAGGATCACGCACATGAACGCGGTCTGCGCCGCCGATGTGCCCGCGGTCTGAACGATGTTGTTCTCCCAGCGCGAGAAGTTCTTGAACAGGATGCCCAGGAACAGGTAGCCGAAGAACGCAGCGACGACCGAGACGTTCGGCCCAAAGCCGAGCTTGAGGACGACGTATGGGTAAGACGCACCCATGATCGCGGCGACCACGATCCCGGCGATCACGGCGCGGATCGACCATTCGCGTGCGTCCGCGGGCTTAACGGGGGCTTCCATCGGTCGGAACCTACTACGACTGGAAGCCCGCTTACACGTTGAAGAAACCGCCGATTCGCCCCGTCGAACGATCTAAGGGAGACTATCGCCATGACTCGAAGCATCGCAATGTCCGCGTTCGTGCTCGGGGTTCTCGCCGGCCCCGCTGGCGCCCAGCCATCGGCCGCCGCGCCCAAAGTCGGTGACACCCTCGAGCTCTCACCCGGGGTATGGGGCGTCCAGAAGTGGACCCTCGGGGCACCGTCCGCGAACGACGCCGCGGGCAAGGTCGTCATCCACTGGTTCTGCTCGCCGAAGGTCAGCGAGTGCAAAGAGGACCTCGCGCGGCTCCTGACGCTGCGCGAGACCGGTGGCGTCTACATCATCGCGTACATCAACGGCAGCGCGCGTGATGCCAAGAAGCTCGATCCGATTCGCGAGAGCGAAGGCATCGGGCGCGGCACGGTCGCGAGTGGGCCGGGCGTGAAGAAGCTGTTCAAGAACCTCGGCGTCGCGAAGGGACCGTGGTCGTTCGTCGTCGACGTCGATGGCAAGCTCAAGATCATCACGACCACGGGCGACATCAACGAGCTCGATGCGCGCGACACCGCGGTCAAGCAGCTCGTCGACGCGGTGAAGCCGTACACGACCTCCAACGACGGCGCCAAGGGCGGCAATCCCGCGAGCAAGCTCGCGTTCACGGTGCGCATTCAGCTGTCGCCGTGGCTGACCTACAGCAAGAAGGTTCCACTCGAGTACAACTTCACGGGCGCGAAGGAGATCAAGTGCGACGCGACATCGCTGAAGGGTGACCAGCTCAAGCTCGACGGCAAGACGCTGACCGGTACCGTCACGTGTACCGCACCCAAGGGCAGCTACCAGGCACGCGGCGAGATCCGGTTCGGGTACGAGAGCCCGAGCGGTGCGCAGGGCATCGGCGTCGAGGCCGCGAGCTGGAAGTTCGAGATCAAGCCCTAGCGAGTCGCGGCGGCGAGCTGCGCAGGCAGGTGCAGCAGATCGAAGTGCGCATCCTGCCCGAAGATGATCTCGATGGTGCGATTGAAGCGCACGTTGAACGCGACGATCAGCGCCGTCGCCTCTTCATCATTCTCGACGGCATCGTTGAAGCGTGACCACGTGCGAGCGCACGCGATCAGTGGCTTGCGAATGCGGTCGCGCGCGACGCGGGCCCGAGCGTCATGCTTGGCGTCGTCGGTGATCTTCTCGATCGTCGCGAACGTGTTGCCCCAGTCGGCCATCATGTCGCCGGTGTGGTTGGCCATGTAATGACCGAGCTTGCGCACGCCGCGCACCGGTGACTCGATGTTGTCGCCCGCGATCTTGCACAACTCGTCGTAACGCGCTGCGAGCTTCTCGTCGGGCGCCTTCGTCGTGTTGCTGAGGCACCCGCCCTTGATCCCGAATCCGATACCCGCCACTGCGAGCGCTCCCACGATCCAGCCCTTGTTCGTCATGGCGCGGACGATAGCTTGTCGGTCGGCGGTGCGCTCGCGGGAGTTGCAGCCACTGACCGCTTTCGACTGACGAGCGCGGCGACCAGACCCAGCGCAGCGACGGTCGCGGGAACCATCGCCCACGCGATCAACCACTCGCGGTTGAGCAGCGACCCGCCCGCCGGTGGCGCCATCATCATCGCGAGCGACGACAGCGAGCCCGAGATGCCGATTGCCACGCCTTGTTCCGCGCGGCCCGCGACCTGTGTGATCTGACTGGTCAGGGCAGGACGCAGCACGCCGTTACCGAACGAGTTCAGCACCGCGCACACGAGCAACATCGCGAGCGAGTACGTGAACCCGATCAGCGCGTAGCCGATCGCCGCAGAGATGAAGCCGAGGATCACGAGCTTGGGCTCGCCGAACTTCCGCACGAGGCGCCCGAGCAAACCACCCTGCAAGAAGATGCCGAGCACACCCGAGAACACGAACAGCAGGCCGACCTCGTGCGCCGACCATGGAAACTTGCCGGTGAGCTTCGCGGCGTCGAGGCGCGCGCAAGTCGCGCCGCGCACTTCGATCGTGGTCTCGTTCGTGATCACCCAGTCCTTGTCGTAGACGAGCTTCTCGTCGCCGAGCTTGAGGGTTCCACGCCGGGCGCCTGGCAGCTCCAGCTTGTCGTCGGTGTGCACGTTACACGTGCCGGCGACGTGAGCGACCGCGTGAGCGACGGTGAACCTCCGCTCCGAGAACAACGCGAAGTTGCTCATGAAGCACGAGAACGCAAAGGCGAACAAAAAGAACTGCACGTACAGCGTTCCGAGGCCTGGGCGCCGGAAGTACTCGAGGTAAGTCGCGAGATCGAACGCGCCCGGGCGTTTGCCGCCCGGTCCTTGCGGCCCGGCCGTGGTCGCGGGGGCTTCCGCCGGCTTCTCGTCTTCGCGCAGCAGCGTGTAGGTCGCAAAGATGCTGAGCGCGGAGAGGCACGCGGCGACGATGAACGGCATGTGCGGCCCGTAGGCCTTGCTGAGCACGCCGCCGAGGCCAGGTCCGAACGTGAACCCGACGCCAAACGCCACGCCGATCACGCCGAATGCCTTCGCGCGATCCTTCGGCTCGGTGTGATCGGAGATGTACGCCTGGGCGAGCGACAGGTTGCCCGCGGTGATGCCGTCGAGGATGCGCCCGACGAACACCATCCACAGCGCTGACGAGTAAGCGAGCATCAAGAAGCCCAGGCACGTGCCCGCTTGGCTGACGAGCAACAGCGGGCGGCGACCGTAGCGGTCCGAGAGATTGCCGATGATCGGCGTCGAGATCAGCGAGCACGCCGCGTACACGGACACGAGCGTCGTCGCGACCAGTGGGCTCGCCCCGAATTTCTCGGCGTAGAACGCGAGCAGAGGGATCACGATCGTGAACCCGAGCACGTCGACGAGGACGATCAGGAAGATCGGCAGTAGCGGAGAACGACGTGCCACGCGGCGCACAGGATGGCACAGGTGATACTCTTTGCGCATGAGAGGGGTGGCTCTCGTTCTATGCGTGGCGCTCGCGACGGGCTGCTTTGGCTACAATTCGTCGTCGAAAAAGTGGGCGTACGCTGGTGACACGCTGATGATGGTGGGCGGTGGCGCCGCGATCGCGGCTGACGTGCTGACCAAAGACACACCGTGCATGGGTACGGGTTGCTCGGACTTCAATCCGCCGTTCGGGGGCGCAATGGTTGCGGGGACGATGCTCGTGACCGCCGGGCTCGTCGGGATCATCGTGAACGCCACGCGTCCGACAGTGAAGTCGTCGCGCTGACGACGTCGTGGTAAGGCAAGCCCGTGCTGTACGGGTGTCTCGCTGCGGTCTACGTGATCTGGGGATCCACGTACCTCGCGATGCGGATCGCGGTGCACGAGGGACTCCCGCCGCTGCTGTCGGCGGCGATCCGATTCCTGTCGGCAGGCAGCGTGATGCTTGCGTATGCGCGCTATCGCGGCGCGAAGTTTCCCGCGTTCGCGGAGTGGAAGCGCATCGCGCCCGTCGGTGCGCTGCTGTTCGTCGGCGGTAACGGCTTCGTGTCGATCGCGTCGCAGTCGATCCCGAGCGGTGGGACCGCCGTCGTATGCGCGACGATGCCGCTGTGGGTCGGCGTGCTGGGCTTTGCCGTCGGCGAGCGGCCAACGCTGCGCGAGTGGATGTCGCTGACCGTTGGGTTTGTCGGCGTGCTCGTCTTGCTTGGCAGCCCGTCGCTCGCGGGTAAGCCCGAGCACATCGCCTTGATCATCTGTTCGCCGATCCTGTGGGCCGCCGGCTCGCTGCTGTCGCGGCGGACCAAGGATGTAGGCGGTCCCCAGGCGGCGTTCGTCGTGCCCGCGATGCAGATGCTGACCGGCGGGACCGCCCTGTTGCTTGTCGCCCTGGCCCGCGGCGAGAGGATCACGAGCGATGCGACGCCGCACGCGTGGATGGCCCTCGCGTATCTGTGGGTGTTCGGCTCGCTCGTCGGGTTCACTGCCTATGCGTGGCTGCTCCGCAATGCTCGGCCGACGGTCGCGACCAGCTATGCCTACGTCAATCCGATCCTCGCGGTTCTGATCGGTGCCGCGCTCTATGACGAGCCGCTGAGCTGGACGACCGCGCTGGCGAACGTGCTCATCGTCGGGGCCGTGATGCTTGCACTCACTCGGGCGCCGCGAAGTGGCGCGAAGGTTCAGAGTTAGCTAGCATCTGCGTCATGCTCCGGGTGGTATTGCGCCTGCTCCTGGCGACGGCCGTCGTGTCAGGCGTTACCGCGTGCAGCGGTGGCTCCACCAAGACAGTCAAGAAGCCCAAGAAGGGCAAAAAGGTCAAGGACAACGATACCAAGGCGTTGGTGGCCGAGGCGCGCGACGCCGCAAAGAACAGTGACTACGACGCTGCCGACAAGTCGTACGCAGAGGCGTACGAGTTGTCGAAGGACTTCGACATCCTCGAGGAGCGCGTCGATTTTCTCGTTCACGCGGGCCGCGCGACGAGAGCGGTCGAGGCGGCGAAGGCGTACTACGACGGCAACGTCAGCGACCAGAAGGGCTACGCGCTGTATGCCGAGGCGTTGCTCGCCGCGGCAAAGGGGCAGGAAGCACTCGAAGTCGCGGACCAGTTGATCCAGCTAAATCCCGACGAGCCGAGCGGTCACGAGAAGAAGGGCCGCGCGCTGATCCTCCTCGAGAAGAACGAGGAGGGCCTCGATTCGCTCCGCAAGGCTGTGCAACTCGATCCGTCGAGCGCCACGTACCATCGGTCGCTCGGCATCGCGCTCAACAAGCTCGGTCATGTCGACGAGTCCGCGCTCGAGTTCCGCGCGGCGATCAAGGCATCGCCCGATGACGCCGAGGCCCACGTTCTGCTCGGCATGGCACTGCGTGGCCAGCAGGAGTACGACGAGGCGAAGAGCTACCTCGATAAGGCGATCGATCTCGACCCGCGCAACGGCCGCGCCTACTTCGAGCTCGGCCTGCTCTACAACTCGCAGAAGAAGCAGGCGGATGCCGAAGCGGCACTGACCAAGGCCGTCCAGCTGTCGCCGAACGAGTCGCTGTTCTGGTACGCGTACGGAGAGATCTATCGGGTGCAGGAGCGCTTCGACGAGGCGTTGTCCGCCTATCGCAAGGCCGTCGAGATCGACCCGCCGTACCCCAAAGCTCTGACCAAGCTGGGGCTGATGCTGAGCGAGCGGAAGCAGTGGGACGAGGCGGAAGTTGTCCTCACCCAGGCGATCCGGCGCGAGCCCAAGAACGGGGTGAGCTATCTGTACCTGGGCGTGGTCTACGCCGCGAAGAAGAAGAACAAGCTCGCCATCGATAATTACCAGAAGTTCCTGGAGCTTGCGCCCGGTAATGACCCCGACCGTGGTCGCGCACAGGCCGCCATCCGCGAGCTCAAGAAGCAGAAATAGCGGTCCGACGGTATCCGCTCACAGCGGAGCCTTATCCGCTATCGTTGACAGTCCGTCCGCCCCGAGTTAGATCTTATCCGTTATGGCGGATGCGGATCTGGGGCCGAATCGGGCCCCCGTGATCGACCTCGGAGCGGCCTCGCGCGCGCTCGAAGGCGAGCCCGCACTCGAGATCCTGCGCTGGTCGGTCGAGCATCTTGGCCCGCGGCTCACGTTCGCGACCGGGTTTGGTGCCGAGGGCTGCGTGATCATCGATCTGATCGGCCGTAACAACCTGCCGATCGATATCTTCACGCTCGACACCGGCGTGCTGTTCCCCGAGACGCTCGCGCTGTGGAAGCGGCTCGAGGCGCACTACGGGATCACGATCCGTAGCGTCGCGCCCGATCAGGCAGCAAGTCCCGGCTCTGCCGGGGCGCGCAGCGGCGCGGATGCGCCGCGTAGTGAGATCGATCGTCTGTGGGAGACAGATCCGGATCGCTGCTGCGATCTGCGCAAGGTCAAGCCTCTCACACGCGAGCTCGCTGGATTCACCGCGTGGATCACCGCGATTCGCCGTGATCAGACGCCCGAGCGCGCGAACGCGCAGATCGTCGAGAGCGATCGCAAGTTCGGTCTGCTCAAGATCAACCCGCTCGTCGCGTGGACCCACGACAACGTGTGGGGGCATGTCTACGCCAACGACGTCCCGACGAACCCGCTCCACGAACGCGGGTATCCGTCGATCGGCTGCCAGCCATGCACGAGCGCCATCGTGCCTGGCGAGAACCTGCGCGCCGGTCGGTGGCGCGGTGCCGACAAACGCGAATGCGGCCTGCATGTGAAGGAAGACGCGAAATGACCAAGCCGCTGTATCCGGTGTTCCTCAAGCTCGACGGCCTGCCGGTCGTCGTCGTCGGTGGTGGACCGGTCGCTCTGTCGAAGCTCGACGGACTGCTCGCGGCCGGTGCGCAGATCACCGTGGTCGCGCCGGAGGTGCTGCCCGAGATCCGCAATCGCGTGACGGTGCTCGAGCAGCGATTCCGCCCCGAGCACCTCGCCGGTGCGCGCTGGGTGGTCGCGGCATCTACCCCCGACGTCAATCGCGCCGTCGCCGCGGCAGCAGCAGCGCGTGGTCTGTTCGTCAACGCCGTCGACGATACGACCGCGGCAACGGCGTATCTCGGCGGTGTCGTGCGGCGTGGTCCTGTCGAGATCGCGATCTCGACCGGGGGCCTCGCGCCCGCGCTGGCCGGCCTTCTGCGCGAAGCGATCGACGCGATCCTCCCCGAGGATCTCGAGCGCTGGGGCGAGGTCGCATCGCGTGCGCGTGCCGAGTGGAAGCGCGACAAGGTCCCGATGCTAGAGCGCCGGCCGCTGCTGCTGCGCGCACTCGATCGCATCTACTCGCCCAAGGCCGAGGCTGCATCGTGACCGGCTTTGTCTCGCTCGTCGGTGGTGGCCCGGGTGATCCCGAGCTGCTGACCGTGCGCGCGGTCGATCGGCTACGCCGCGCCGACCTCGTGCTCTACGACGCGCTGACTCCCGAGCAGCTGCTCGATCTAGCGCCGCAGGCGAAGCGATTCTATGTCGGCAAGCGCGCTGATCGTCACTCGATCGATCAAGACGGCATTCATCGGCTGATGACCCGGGCCGCAAACCGTGGCGAGCGCGTCGTGCGACTCAAGTGCGGCGACCCGTTCGTCCTCGGCCGCGGTGGAGAAGAAGCGCTCGCTCTCGAGGCCGCGAACATTCCGTACGAGGTCGTGCCCGGCCTATCGTCAGCGATCGCGGCGCCTGCTCTCGCGGGCATACCGGTCACACATCGTGGTCTTGCCGCTGGCTTCGCGGTGCTGTCGGGACACGCGGCGAGCGCGTACGGGCCGATCGTCGACTCGATCGCGCCTGGTTCGTTGACGCTTGTCGTGTTGATGGGCGTGCGCACGCGGGGCGAGATCGCAGCTCGCCTCGTCGCACGGGGCTGGCCCGTGAGCACGCCCGCCGCGATCGTGCTTGGCGCGTCGCAGGATGGTTCGTCGCGCTGGCTCGGTACACTCGCGTCGCTCGCCGACGCGACCGTGGAATTGGATTTCGCCGGCATCCTTGTCGTGGGTGCCGTCGTCGAGCTCGCGACGCAGATCGCAAACGCATACTCCGCCCCCGCGCTCGAAGCGCTCACTGAAAGCGGCTAAGTCGTGCCTGTTGCAAATGCCTGGGTCGTGACCGGAAAGTTTACCGATGACGCAGCCAATGTCTGGCGTCGTGCCGATGGGACGTGGACGCGCGATCTCCAGCAGGCCGGCATCGTGAGTGACGAGGCAACCGCCCGCGCGCAGGCTGCGACGGCCTCGGCAACCGAGCAGCGCCAGATCACGGACCCCTACGTGATCGAAGTCCACGCCGCCGACGGAACGATCGATCCATTGACCGCACGCGAGCGCATTCGCGCGACCGGGCCGACCGTCCACACGCGTCGACTCTAGGAGGCAGCGATGTACCAGTACGACGATCTAGACCGCCGCATCATCACCGACCGCGCACACCAGTTCCGCGGGCAGGTCGCGCGCCGCCTCTCGGGGGAAATCACCGAAGAGGAGTTCAAGCCGCTGCGGCTCCAGAACGGCCTCTACGCGCAGCTGCACGCCTACATGCTTCGGGTCGCCGTTCCGTACGGCCTGCTCAGTTCGCGTCAGGTGCGCAAGCTCGCGCACATCGCACGCACGTACGACCGCGGCTACGCGCACCTGACGACGCGCCAGAACTTTCAGTACAACTGGCCCAAGCTCACCGACGTGCCGACGATCCTCGACGAGCTGGCGAGCGTGGAGATGCACGCGGTGCAGACCAGCGGCAACTGCGTTCGCAACATCACGTCCGATCACTTCGCGGGCATCGCTCTCGACGAGCTCGAGGATCCGCGGCCGTATTGCGAGATCCTGCGCCAGTGGTCGACCTTCCATCCCGAGTTCGCCGCGCTGCCGCGCAAGTTCAAGATTGCGGTCACGGGCGCGCCCGGAGAAGACCGCACCGCGGTTCGCTTTCACGACATCGGTGTGCGCATCGTCGAGAAAGACGGCGAGCGTGGCTTCGAGATCCTCGTCGGTGGAGGTATGGGGCGCACGCCAGTGATCGGTGTCGTCATCCGCGACTTCCTCCCCAAGCGCCACCTGCTCTCGTATCTCGAGAGCATCCTGCGCGTGTACAACCTGCACGGTCGTCGGGACAACAAGTTCAAGGCGCGCATCAAGATCCTCGTCGGTGCGCTCGGTATCGAAGAGTTCCGCCGCCGTGTCGACGAAGACTGGGAGGCATCGCGCACCCCGGAGCTCGAGCTCCCCGACGAGGAAGTCGCGCGCGTCGCGGGCTTCTTCGCCCCTCCGCCGTACGAGACCAACTTGCCGGCCTCCGGCCGCCAGCTCGATGCGTGGATCCTCGGTCCCAATCGCGAGCTGGGCAACTGGGTCAAGAACAACGTCGTGCGCCACAAGGTGTCCGGCTACAGCGGTGTCGTGATCTCGGTGAAGGTCCCCGGTGTCCCGCCGGGCGACATCATCGACACCCAGCTCGACTCGGTTGCGGCCCTGGCCGACCGCTACTCGTTCGGCGAGGTCGTCGTCACGCACACGCAGAACCTCGTGCTGCCGAACGTCAAGACCTCGGACTTGCCGCAGCTGCATGCCGACCTTATCGCTCTTGACCTCGGCAAGGCCAACGCGAACAAGCTCACCGACGTGATCACGTGCCCGGGCCTCGACTTCTGTGACCTCGCAAACGCGCGCAGCATCCCGCTCAGCCTCGAGATCCAGGAGCGTTTCGATCGCGCGGACTATCTCAACGATCTCGGTGATGTCTCGATCAAGATCAGTGGCTGCATCAATGCCTGCGGTCACCACCACGTCGGCAACATCGGCATCCTCGGCATCGACAAGCGCGGCGAGGAGTTCTATCAGCTGATGCTCGGCGGTAGTCCGGGCAACGACGCCTCCATCGGGAAGATCCTCGGTGCGGCGCTGCCCCAGAACGAGATCATCAACGCGGTCGAGAAAGTCCTCGCGCGCTACACCGAGCTGCGCGACTCCGCCGACGAGCGCTTCATCGAGACCGTGCGCCGTATCGGCCTCGATCCGTTCAAGCACGCTGTTTACGGTGATGCCTTGGTCGGAGACGAGTCGTGAGCCAGATCATCCGCAAGCGCGCGGTCGTCGCCGATGACTTCGTGCACGTCGCCGATGACGCGGATCTGCCGGGGCCGGGCAGCCAGCCGATCGTGACATTGGCGCGCTACACCAAGCAGGGTGGGGAGTTGATCGAGCGCTACCCGCGTCTCGGTGTCCGCGTCCCGAGTGACAAGCTCCCGCAGGACATCGCGAACATCAACCGGCTCGCTCTGATCGCGATCGAGTTCCCGAAGTTCACGGATGGGCGCGGCTACTCCGTCGGTCGCATGCTGCGCGAGCGCCACGGCTTCACAGGTGAGCTGCGTGCCGTGGGTTCGGTCCTGCGCGACAACCTGAACTACATGGAGCGCTGCGGCTTCGATGCGTTCGAGCTCAAGGCGGGCAAGTCGCTCGAGAGTGCGCTCGAGGCCTTCGGTGAGCTGTCAGCGACCTACCAGGCCGCCGTCGACGACAAGCGCCCGATCTATCGTCGTCGTTGACGGAGGCAACCGTGAGGCGGGCGTTGCATACTGGCGCGACCCCATAGTTGCGGGATTGAAGGTCGTCATGGATAAGAGGCAGCTAGTCCCAGCTCATAGGTGAGATCTTAAGGGCGGTTCCCGAGGAGGATTCGAGCGGCCGGGCGGGAGATCCCGGGGGATCGACAGGCGACAACAACAGCCTCCAAGCTGCGGTTTCCACGCCAGCAGATCGGAGACTGCGTTGTCTACCTCACACCTTATCAGGATGCGGACCGCGCTCGCACGCGCGCTGTCCATCGATGACGTCAACCAGCTCGGCCGGGACACCGGCCAGAGTGAGCGGCTCCGCACGATCACGCCCCACCGTCTGTTTCTGTCGACGATCGCCGGACTTGGCGGCGGGAAGGTCGAGTCACTCGCAGACCTGCTGCGCGAGTTCAATCACCAGAACGATGTCACCGTCGCGTACAAGGCGTTCTACAACCGGCTCGCGCGCCCGGGCTTCGCGAAGTTCATGCAGCAGATGTTCGCCCGGCTCGTCGAGCGCCTGAGCATCCAGACGCTCGCGCCCGAAGGGCATGCAGCGGTGGCGCGATTCAAAGACATCCTGATCCAGGATGGCTCGTCATTCGCTGTGAAGAAGAAGCTGCGCGATGTGTTTCCTGGACGGTTCACGACCGTTGAACCAGCAGCCGTCGAGCTCCATGCCACATACAGCGGTTTCTCCGACGAGGTCAGCTCCGTTCAGCTCGCGCCCGACAAGGAGGCCGAGCGCCAGTTTCTACCGGCTGCATCGACGTTGAAGGATCGCTTGCTCCTCGCGGACCGCGGATATCCCAGCGTGGATTACTTCGAGGCGGTCGATAAGGCAGGCGGAGCGTTCATCGTTCGCCTGACGCGTTCGTCCGATCCGTGGGTCCGGGCCGCGTGGATCGATGGAAAGCGCGTCACGCTGCCCAAGCCCGTCTGCCTGTCACGCTTCATCGCGCAGAACTCCAACCGGCGCATGGATCTCGACGTCGAGTACGAACGCGACAAGGGCAAGCGCATGGTGGGCTTCCGCGTGATCGTGCTGCCCGGTCACGAGAAGACGATGACGCGTCTCGGTACCAATCTGCCTCGAACGCCGTTCTCTCTTGATCTCGTCTCGCGGCTGTACCGTTTCCGGTGGCAGATCGAGCTCGTGTTCAAGGAGTGGAAGTCCTACGCGAACCTTCACAAGTTCGACACCGCCAACGAGCACATCGCCGCCGGACTGATTTGGGCGAGCCTCTGTGCGGCGGTCCTCAAGCGGTTCCTCGCGCATGCTGCGCAGCTCGTCGGTGGTAAGCCGATCTCCACACGGCGCGTCGCGATGTGCGCAGAGCACATCATCGACGACATCGTCAGGGCGCTGCTCACGTGCGTCAGCATCGCCTCTGCGTTCAGCGAGGGGATGACCTTCCTGCTCGCCAACGCGCGCCGCTCGAATCCAAAGCGCGATCGCAAGTCCGGGCGACTCCGGACAGCCTTGGTCACCGTCGGAGCCAAGTCTTAAGTGATCACCTATGAGC
>JAYVWH010000327.1:0-7837 GCA_043786265.1 Kofleriaceae bacterium
GCGGATTGCGTGCCTTCTTCGCCGGATGCCGACCACAGCATCAACCGACCGCCGCTCAGCGTGATGACCGGGCGCAGGCCGTCGGCGCTGACCTGATCAGAATCGATCATCTCGAGCGGAATCGGCATCGAGCCCGGCGTGAGGAGAGCGACATTGCGATAGCCGGCGGTCTTGAGGTTGAAGAGCAGCTCGCTCACGCGCAAGTACGGCAGGGTAGGGTCGAGCGACACGCCGATCGGATCGCCGCTCGCGCCGGGGACCTCGAGCAGCCGCAACAAGTGGTCGACGCGCTCGTGGTCGATGACACCGTCGCGCAGCCTGCCGAGCGAGCTGCCACCGAACTGCAGATCCGTGAGCGAATAAAACACCGTGGCGCTGAGCTTCGTGACCTTGACGAGGCTCGGCGCCGTCGCAAGCGGACGGTCGAGCGACGGTACGGCAGGCGCACGGCGCGCGCCCGAACCGGTCTTCGCGCCCGATTGCTGCGGCTTGCTATCCTTGCACCCGACTGCGATCAAGGCGATCAGGAGCAGCGCGACGGACCTCATGGGCGCGGTGGTAGCACACCCGCGACGGAGGTAGTCTCGCGCCATGTCTGATCTCGCCCAGCAGTTCATGGTGGCGCAGCTCTCGATCCAGATCGAGGATGGTGTCGTCGTGGTCTGCGCCGAGCTCGAAGGGTAAGCTAGCGGCACATGACCAGCTATGAAGTGAAGTCCCGGGTCAGCGCCGAGGAGTGGCAGACGCGTGTCGATCTCGCCGCCTGCTACCGGCTCGTCGCGCATCACGGCTGGGACGATCTGATCTTCACGCACATCTCGGCCCGCGTGCCCGGAGACGGCCACCACGTGCTTATCAATCCCTACGGCATGACGTTCGACGAGGTCACCGCGTCGAGCCTGGTCAAGATCGATCTCGAAGGCCGCAAGGTCCTCGACAGCCCGTTCGAGATCAACCCCGCAGGCTTCACGATCCATAGCGCGATCCATGCGGCACGCGAGGATGCGAAGTGCGTCGTCCACACGCACAGCCTCAATGGCGTTGCCGTGTCGGCGACCAAGGGTGGCGTGCTGCCGGTGTCGCAACAGTCGATCTTCGTGCTCGCGTCGCTCGGCTATCACGACTACGAGGGCGTCGCGTTGCTCGAGGGCGAGAAGCCGCGCCTGGCGCGCGACCTGTCCGACAAGTCATTCATGATGCTTCGCAACCACGGCCTGCTCACCGTCGCGCCGACGGTCGCGGATGCATTCCTCGCGATGTACATCTTCGAGACCGCGTGCACGATCCAGCTGCGCGCCCAGTCGGCGAGCTCCGAGCTGATCCAGATCGACCCCAAGATCATCGCAGGGGCCCAGATGGCGGCCAAGCAGGTCACCCGGGCAGCCGGGGGTGCACTGGCGTGGCCGGCGCTGCTCCGCAAGCTCGACCGGCTGGACCCGAGCTATCGCACCTGACCGTGTGATACTGCCGGTGATATGCCTATCGCCGAACGTGAGCTCGAGACGATCGAGTACAAGCTCAAGAAGCGCGGGTTCAAGCAGGGCGACCTCTATCACCACGAGTGCCCGTCGTGTAAGGAGCCGGCCGTCCGCATCTACACGATCCTCGCGAAGACCGGTGGTCGCGACATTCGCCTGTGCCTCGCGTGCGGCAAGTCGACATCGTTTCGCGCGAGCGCGGGCATGGAAGGCCGCGAGGAAGACGCGAGCTTCGATCTCGAGAAGTTCCTCGGCTGACGCCGCCCCGTGCGCGCGTGGCTTGTCATTCTCATCGCCGGTTGTGGTCGCATCGGCTTGGATGGGGGTGCCAGCTGCAATGAGCGCGGAGGTTGATCAACCGGGGAGGAGCTTCTTCAGCTCGCCGACTACCTTGTCGGGTGACGGAAACATCCCGAGCTTCTTCTCGGCGACGAGCTTGTCATCGAGCCACACCGTGAATTCGCCCGAACTCCCGACGAGCAGCTGCACGTCGAGTCCGAGCGCTCGCTTGATCTCGGCTGCCACCCGGGCAGCCTTGCTCTTGTAGCCTCAAGCGCTGCAGTAGCGGATCGTCAGTGCCATGCGTACACCGTAGCACCCCTTTTGCGGGGCCCAAACGAGGGTTGGTTGACTTAGTCCATCGAGTGGACTAACCATATCCAATGGCTAAAAGCGTCAACGTGCACGAGGCGAAGACTCAGCTTTCGAAGCTGCTGGATCGTGTTCACGCTGGCGAAGAGATCGTGATTGCGAAGAACGGCGAACCCTATGCCCGGTTGGTCCCGCTCGAAAAGCCGAAGCCACGGCAACCAGGGTTGTTGAAGGGCAAGGTCGAGGCTGCGGCAATGGGCCCATTGAACGATGACGAGCTCGAGGCATGGGAGCGCTGACATACCTGATCGACACCCACGTCCTGTTGTGGTGGTTGTTCGATGACAAGCGGCTCTCGCGCCGTGCAGCAGGACTCATCCGGGATCCGGAGAACCAGATCGTCGTGTCGAGTGCTACGGCCTGGGAGATCGCGATCAAGTACCGCTCGGGTCGACTCGATTCGGCGAAACCGCTTGTCGAGAACTACGCGGACTGGCTCGTTCGTGCGGGTTTCCGTGAGATCGGGATCAACTCGATGCACGCCATCCGCGCCGGCTCGTGGGAAGTCGAGCACCGCGATCCTTTCGATCGGATGCTTGCTGCGCAGTCGAACCTGGAAACACTAAAGCTCGTGACGCGCGACCCTGCGTTCAAGTCGTTTGCGATCGAGACGATCTGGTAGGTGCTTAGCCCGGGACGAGCGACGGGATCATGCGGGCGACCTGGATCGGCGTGATTCCGAGCCTGCGCGCATAATCCGTCACCTGATCTGCCTGGATGCGACCGACGGCGAAGTAGCGCGACTCCGGATGGGCGAAGTACAGCCCGGACACCGACGCGGTCGGCGTCATTGCGAAGCTCTCGGTCAGCGCGACGCCGTGGTGCTGCGCGTTGTCGAGCAGCTGGAATAGCGTGCCCTTCGGTGTGTGGTCCGGACATGCCGGATAGCCGAACGCCGGGCGGATGCCGCGATATTTCTCGGCGAGGATCTCATCGTGAGACAGGCCCTCGGTCGCGCCGTACCCCCACTCGTTGCGCACGCGGTGGTGGAGATACTCGGCCGCTGCTTCGGCGAGGCGGTCTGCGATCGCCTTCACCGTGATCGCCGAGTAGTCGTCGTTCTGGGTCTCGAACGAGCTTGCGAGCTCGTCGACGCCGTGTCCGGCGGTCACGATGAACGCACCGATATGATCGTTCGCTGGCGCGACAAAATCGGCGAGCGAGAAGCACACGTCCTTCTCCTCTTGCTGACGCAGCATCGGGAACCGCGTGCCACTGTCGAGAACGATGTCATCGCCTTCGCGGTGGGCGGGGAAGAAGCCGTACGTCGCTCGCGCGCGCAGCAGCTTGCCGCCGATGATCCGCGCCAGCATTTCCTGCGCATCGGCGAACAGCTTCTTCGCTTCGGTGCCCTTCTTCGGATCGCTGAGAATCGCCGGGTAGCGTCCCGACATCTCCCAGGTGTGGAAGTACGGCGACCAGTCGATCCACTTCGCGAGCTCGGCGAGATCGAGATCGAGGTTCTTGGCGCCGGTGAATTCAGGCTTCGGGATGCTGTTGAATTCGAGCTTCGCGCGTCGCGAGCGCGCATCCGCGAGCGACAGCAGGGGACGCTTCTGCGCCGCAACAAATGCCTCGCGCTGCGACTGCTGCTTCGACGCGATCTCCGACAGATATGTCGCGCGTTCGGTACTCATCAGTTTGCCCATCACGCCGACCGCGAGCGACGCGTCGGGCACGTGTACGGTTGAACCGGCGTAGGAGGGCGCGATCTTGACCGCGGTGTGCTTGCCGCTCGTCGTGGCGCCACCGATCAGCAGCGGCATGGTCATCCCACGGCGCGTCATCTCGGCCGCGACAGTGATCATCTCGTCGAGAGACGGCGTGATCAGGCCGGACAGACCGACGAGGTCGGCATCGATCTCGACCGCTTTGTCGAGGATCTTGTGCGCGGGCACCATCACGCCGAGGTCGGTGACCTCGTAGCCATTACAACGCAGCACCACGCCGACGATGTTCTTGCCGATGTCGTGAACGTCGCCCTTGACGGTGGCGATCACCATCTTGCCCTTCGCCGAGCGCTGTCCGAGGCGCGCCTTCTCGGCGTCCATGAGCGGCTCGAGGATCGCGACGGCCTTCTTCATCACGCGGGCGGACTTCACCACCTGCGGAAGGAACATCTTGCCTGCGCCGAATAGCTGGCCGACGATGTCCATGCCATCCATCAGCGGCCCTTCGATGATGTCGAGCGGCTTGGGATACGCGGCGAGCGCCTCGGCGACGTCCGTATCGATGAAGTCGGTGATGCCGTTGACGAGCGCATGAGCGAGACGCTCTTTGAGCGGCTTCTTGCGCCACTCGAGCTCGTCTTCCTTCTTCTCGCTCGCGCCGGAGAACGATGCCGCGAGCACGAGCATCCGCTCCGTGGCGTCGGGGCGCCGGTTGAGGACGAGATCCTCGCACGCTTCGCGCAGGGCGGGGTCGAGCTGCTCGTACACCGCGAGCTGGCCCGCGTTGACGATCGCCATATCGAGGCCGGCCTGGATCGCGTGATAGAGGAACACCGAGTGCATCGCCTCGCGGACGCGCGGTGACGTGCGGAACGAGAACGACAGGTTCGACACGCCGCCGGAGACCTTCGTGCCCGGTAGCTCGGCCTTGATGCGGCGCACGGCGTCGATGAAGTTGACCGCGTAGGGGTCATGCTCCTCGATGCCGGTGCCGATCGTGAGGATGTTCGGATCGAAGATGATGTCCTCGGCCGGGAACCCGACTTGCTCGGTGAGGATCTTGTAGGCGCGCTTGGCGATCGTGAGCCGGTGATCGACCGTGGTCGCCTGGCCGGTCTCGTCGAATGCCATCACGACGACGGCGGCGCCGAACTTGCGGACGATCGTCGCCTGGCGGATGAACTCGGTCTCGCCCTCCTTGAGCGAGATCGAGTTGACGACGCCCTTGCCTTGGAGGCACTGGAGGCCGGCCTCGATGACCGAGAACTTCGACGAATCGACCATCACCGGGATGCGCGCGATATCGGGCTCGCTCGCGATCAGATTCAAGAATCGCTTCATTGCAGCGACGCCGTCGAGCATGCCCTCGTCCATGCAGACATCGAGAATGTTCGCGCCACCCTCGACCTGCTGGCGCGCGACCGCGACCGCCTCGTCGTACTTGTCGTCCTTGATCAACCGGCGGAACGCGGCCGACCCGGTGACGTTCGTGCGCTCGCCGACGATGATGAAGTTCGTCTCGGGCGTGATCGTGAGCGGCTCGAGCCCCGAGAGGCGCATGCGGTGAGGCGGCGTGACGTGGGCGCGTGGCTTGACGCCATCGACTGCGCTGCGGATCGCCGCGATGTGCTCGGGGCGCGTGCCGCAGCAGCCACCGACGATGTTCAGCATGCCCTCGCGCGCGAACGCACCGAGGACCTTGGCCATGTGCGCGGGGGTGTCGTCGTACTCGCCGAACTCGTTCGGCAGCCCGGCGTTGGGATAGCAGGCGACGCGCGTGCCTGCGATGCGCGCCATCTCGGCGACGTGCGGCCGCATGTCGTCGGCGCCGAGTGCGCAGTTGATGCTGACCGCGAGGAGATCTGTGTGGCTGATCGAGTTGAAGAACGCCTCGACGGTCTGACCTGACAGCGTGCGGCCCGACTTATCGGGGATCGTGACGCTGGCGATCACCGGAACGCGGCGCACACCCTGCTCGAACATCTCGGTGATCGCGTAGAGCGCGGCCTTGCAGTTGAGCGTATCGATGTGGGTCTCGGTCAGGATCAGATCGACGCCGCCCTCGATCAGCGCGCGCGCTTGTTCGCCGAATGCAGTGACGAGCTCGCGGAACGTGACCGCGCGTGCCCCCGGATCGTTGACGTCGGGTGACAGCGACGCCGCCTTGTTCGTGGGGCCGATCGAGCCGGCGACCCAGCGGCGCTTGCCATCGCCCTCCATCGCGCGCGTCGCGGCACGGCGAGCGACCTGTGCGGCCGCGAGGTTGATGTCGCGCACGTCGTGCTCGAGACCGTAATCGGCGAGCGCGATCGAGGTCGCGGTGAAGGTGTTGGTCTCGACGATGTCCGCGCCGGCTTGCAGAAACGCGAGGTGGATGTCCTCGATCGCGCTTGGCTGGCTGACGACCAGGATATCGCTGCAGCCCTTGAGTGGGTGGGTATGGGCGGCGTAGCGCTCGCCCCGCCACTGGGCTTCGTCCGCCAGGCCAAGTCCCTGGATCATCGTGCCCATGGCTCCATCGAGGACCACGATCCGACGCTCCAGAAGCTCGCGCAGCTCGTCGACAGCAGTTGCGGCCATTTCGGGCCTGATTACCACACATCTGTTAGATTCGCCGTTTCAAGGTGGAGCCTCCTGACCGCCAGCTCGGCCGCTATCAGCTCCTCCGCCTGCTCGGGTTTGGAGGGATGGGTGAAGTCTATCTTGCGAGCTCGAAAGGGGTCGCCGGGTTCGAAAAGCTCGTCACCGTCAAGATCCTGCGCCGCCAGGTCAGCCAGAACCCGGACCGTGTCGCCGACCTGCTACGCGAAGCGTTCATCGGCGTGCGGCTCGACCACGAGAACATCGTGCAGGTGCTCGATCTCGGCGAGCACGAGGGCACCTACTTCCTCGTCATGGAGTACGTGCGCGGCTTCTCGCTGCGCGACGTGATCGCGTTTCATGCCGAGCAGAAGGAGCCGGTGCCCGTGCGGCCGATCGCGCACGCATTGCGCTGCATCGCGGATGCACTCGACTACGTGCATCGCGTTCGCGGGCCGCTCAAGAAGCCGCTCAACCTGATCCATCGCGACGTCAGCCCGTCGAACATCCTGCTCGGCGCTGAAGGCCGGATCAAGCTGTCGGATTTCGGCGTGTCGGGGATGGCGCAAGATGCGGCGCGCGCGGGGACCGTGATCGGCAAGCCGCGGTACCTGCCACCGGAGGCGCGTCACGGCGAGGCCGTGACCCAGGGCTGGGACATCTACGCGCTCGGCGTCGTGATGCACTCCGCGCTCGCCGGCGATCCAGATCTCGAGCGCGGCACCAAGATCGGCGAGCGCCTGCAGCCACTGCGCGACCTTCGCGGCGATCTGCATCAGCCGTTGCTCGACATCGTCGCGCGCGCGACCAATCGCAAGGCCGCGCACCGGCTGCCCGATGCGGCCACGTTCCGCAAGATGCTCGACGAAGCAGTTCCGCGCCGCGCCGACGATGCCGACTACTGGCGCGAGTGGCTGCAAGGTCTCTATCGCCGCGAACCGTTCGTCGCACGCTATGGCGTGTTGCCGTACGTCGAGGATCTCGTCCCTGACCTCGAGCAGAAGTCGTCGACCGCACCGTTCGCGTACGTCGAGACGGTGGTCGTCGATACACAGAAGCCGATCAGGTTCGGGCTGTCTCCGGCGCTCGGCGTCGCCGCGGCGCGGACCCAGGGCGAGCGGCTCGCGAGCTGGCTCAAGAAGCGATTCGATCGCGAGGTGCGCCCGGTCGTAGTCGGCGATTATCAGGCGCTCGTCGAGTCGATCAGCGAAGGCGAGGTCGACTTCGCGTGGATGCCACCGATCTCGTTCGTGCACGCGGCCGAGCGCGGCGTCGGTCTCGTCGCGCTCGCGCAACGCTACGGGCGTCCGACGTACGAGTCGGCGATCGTCGTGCGCGCGGATTCACCGCTCGTCACGCTCGCCGATCTACAGGGCACGTCGATCGCGTACGTAGATCGCGACTCGTCGAGCGGCTACCTGTTCGCCGCGGATCTGATCGGTCGCGAGCTCGGCCGCC
>JAYVWH010000328.1:0-4390 GCA_043786265.1 Kofleriaceae bacterium
TCTCGCGCGACCATGAGATGGGTGGGCACGCCCTGTATAGAGGCGACCTGTTCCGAAAGGTCGCGGCCGACTCTGCCATGCGCGTCATGGCGATTCCGCGCATCTGAGGATTCACACGCGCAACTGATAGTCATCATGTGCCTGCGCGTCGGCACGAGGCTTGTACAGGCAGCAGCGTGTTGCGTCTCTTGCCACTCCTTCTACTCGCCGCGCCTGCGTCGGCGGAATCCCTCGAGCTACAGGCGTCGGGCCGGCTCACCGCGACGACCGACGATGGAGTCGCCGTCGGTCCGGGCGCATCACTCACGGTGACTGGTCACGGGACGTGGACCGTGGGAGCTCGCGTCGCCGCCTGGTGGTTCTCGCACGAGTCGATCTCGACTGATCTGATGAACACGAGCCTGTATCACACGCGCATGATGCAGGTGCATGTGCTCGCGCAGCACCGCGTCGAGGAGCTCACGCTATCGTTCGGTCTAGGCGTCGATCATCGCGCGATCGATGTCGAGTACCCGATGACGCATCTGCCTGCGGAGGAGTACCGGCACGTCACGTATGCGTTTGGCGGGAGCATTGGCATTGCCTACGAGGTCTGGCACGCCGGACACAGCGCGATCGAAGTCGACGTTCAGCTCGCGATCTCGCCCCTGCTAGACGTGCTCTCGTTCAGCGGCGAATACACCGCGCAGGAACGGTTGTTCACGGCGTCGGCCGGGGTCGCCTACCGCCTCCGGCTGTGAAGTTCACGTCGCGCGTGTGAACAGAAGCGAACACTGAACCCAAGTCACGGCGTCGGAGTCGCCTGCCACCCGGGCACGGCGGTTGCAAAAAACGCACCTGGTTCGCAGACCACGTGCCGAATTCAGCGATGCGCGCGTGATCGCGCGGCTCAGCGAAACTGATCGTCGATGCTCTTCTCGGCGCGCGGCGCCTTGGGGGCGCGCTCCTCACCGAGGTACTTGAGAAACATCTGGAGGAACTGGGCGCGCTCGGCGTCCATCGGCTTGAACGACAGGCCGACCTGGAACTCGTCATCGACCGTGGTGCACCACGCGACCCGCGCGGGCAGGCGCAGCGCCTCGGACTGCATCCCGTCGTCGAACACGAGCGTGACGTCGACGTTCACGTCCGACCCCGCGGGAATTGCATCACCGACGTTCGCGCAGATCCCGCCGCGAGAAACGTTGCGCGTACGGCCCTCGGTGACCGCCTTGCCGAACATGACGCGAATCGCGACCTCGTGCGCGTATCGCTGATGTTGACGTTCCTGGTCGGTCACCTTCGCAATTTTCGCCCGAGGCCGGATGCCTCGCAAGTTCGACCGCTCCAGGCTGTGACGCGAATGGGGTACGTGTCCGGTTGTCGGACATGCGGAATCAACGTGATCTGGAGGGTTTGGCCAGCTGCTGCGAAAACCACCTGTCGGTCAGTGCGTCGAGGTCGGCGTGCGCAGCCTGGGCTTCTATAAGTCGACGGAGGGCCCTTCGGCGGCGTCGGATGTCCGCGGGGTCGCCGTCGCGCACGGCACCGGAGCTCGTCTCCGCTGCGCCTTCGCCCCGCGACTCGGACCCAACGTCTTCGCCAGCGAGTCCGGCCGCCGCGCGCGCGTAGAGCCAGGCGGTGTACGCGTGCGTCGTGATCGCAATCAGGTGACGGCGCTCGCGACGACGGCTGATGTCAAACGCGGTGAAGCGTGGCTCGCTCGGGTCGTAGATCAATCGCTCGAGCCGCCACGACACGCGAACGTCGTAGCTCAGTGCGCGGCTCACGGTCGGATCGGTCACCTCGCGCCAGCTCTCGCTGTTGCCGATGCGCGACGTGATCGCTGGAACCAAAGCGGACCAGCGCGATCGCGTGCGCCATCCGGGCACGGGATCGGATGCAAGACCGGCCGCACGCAGCCCTGCTGCGATCACCGCGGACAGCGCTGGTGCACGGCCGATCGTTAGCGCGAGCTCCTCGTCCGTGCAGTCACACGCCGTGTCCCAGCCCGGCTCGAAGGCGCTCATCGGTACTTCACCGACCTCGCGGCCCGCGGCTCGCGATCGCGCGACGCGGCCGATCAGCTCTCCGACGCCGAGCGCGTCGCGGTTGCCATCGTCGCTTTCGTCACCGTTGCTGCCGACCGTACGAGCGCCGAGCCGCACGCTGCTGCCATCGCCGAGCTCGTCACCAATGGTGCCGCCGCGAATCGCGTCGCCGACGTCATCGGCGGCGACTCCGCGAACGGCATCGCTCAGCCGCAGGCCGCGGTCATCACCGTCGCTGACGTCGGCCTCATCGCCGGAGGTGCCGTCGTCGAGGTCCTGCGCGTGCGCCCGCGTCGCCGCGAGAGCCAGCAGCACGAGTGCTCCGACGAGCGCCCACGCCAGGTGGGGCCGGGGGCGGTTGCGTGCCTGGGCCCTGGAGCGTACGGTCCGAACGTGCCGGCGACGCTCACCGATAACGCGCTCCAGGTCCTGCGCGCGCGCTATCTCGTTCGCGAGAACGGCGTCGTGGTGGAGACGCCGGAGCAGCTGTTCGGCCGGGTCGCTCGGCACATCGCTGCCATCGAGACCAGCCTGGGGTACACCGCCGGCGAGGCCGACGCGGCGCGCGTGCGGTTCGAGCGCATGATCGCGGCGCTCGATTTCGTCCCCAACTCCCCGACCTTGATGAATGCTGGCCGCCCACTCGGCCAGCTCGCGGCGTGCTTCGTCGTCCCCGTCGACGATTCCACCACCGGCGTCTTTGAAGCCGTGCGTTGGGCCGCCGAGATCCAGAAGACTGGCGGCGGGACGGGATTCTCGTTCTCCCGCCTGCGTCCCGCGGGCGATCTGGTGGCGTCGACCGGTGGCACTGCCTCCGGCCCCGTCTCGCTGATGCAGGTGTTCGACGTCGCCACCGAAGCGATCAAGCAAGGCGGCACTCGGCGTGGCGCGAACATGGGGATGCTGCGCGTCGACCATCCCGACGTGCTCGAGTTCATCGCGCTCAAGCTCGATCCGGTGCGCATGCGCAACTTCAACTTGTCCGTCGCCATCACCGACGCGTTCATGGCGGCGGTCGCCGCCGGCACCACGTACGACCTCGTCAATCCACGGTCCGGCCACGTATCCGGGCAGCTCGACGCTCGTCGCGTGTTCGACGCGATCGCGAACGCTGCATGGGCGGTCGGCGATCCGGGGCTGGTCTTTATAGATCGAGTCAATGACCTTCACCCAACCCCGCAGCTCGGCGCGATCGAGGCCACCAACCCATGTGTCACGGGCGACACTCGCGTCTGGGTCGAGGACCGTGGGCTCGTCGAGATCCGCGACCTCGTCGGAAGTCAGCCTCGCATCGCCACATACGATCCCGCCGCTGAGTTCGGCCGCGTCGTGTTTCGCACCGCGACGCAGGTCGTGTGCACCGGCACGCGCCGGGTCTTCCGACTGACCACCATCGACGGGCAGTGCCTGCGCCTGACTGCCGACCACCGCGTCGCGACGGAGCGCGGCGACGTACCCGCGGAGCAGCTTGATCGCGGCCATCGTATTCGCGCGGTCCTGTCGGGGAGCCGCGGGCTCGACGTCGCGCGCGAACGCCTCGACGAGCTCGTCGGCTGGACCACCGTCGCTGCGCTCGAACTGGAGGGTGAGGAGCTCGTCTTCGATCTCACCGAGCCCACAACGGGTCACTTCTTCGCGAACGGGCTCCTCGTGCACAACTGTGGCGAGCAGCCGCTCTTGCCGTTCGAGTCGTGCACGCTCGGTTCGATCGACGTCGGGCGCTTTGTAACCAAAAGCGACTTCGACTGGGAGCGCCTGCGGGAGACCATCCACGACGCCGTCCGTTTCCTCGACGATGTGATCGAAGCCAATCGCTATCCGCTCGTCGAGATCGAGCGCGCGACGAAAGCGACCCGCAAGATTGGCCTTGGCATCATGGGCTGGGCCGATGCGCTCGTCGGGCTCGATATCGCCTACGACAGCGAGGCAGCGATCGAGCTCGCCGATCGCCTCGCGACCTTCCTCGAGGATGAGTCGCTCGTCGCTTCCGCTGCTCTCGCCGAGCGGCGCGGGCCATTCCCCGCGTGGGAGGGCTCGCGGTGGCACACCGCTGGGCATCGGCCGCTCCGCAACGCGACCACGACGACGATCGCGCCTACCGGCACGATCAGCATCATCGCCGGCTGTGCAAGCGGCATCGAACCGCTCTACGCGCTCGCCTACCGCCGCAATGTCCTCGACGGCGCCGAACTGACAGAGATCAACCCGATGTTCCAGCGCGCCGCCGTCAGTCGTGGCTTCGCGTCGCCCGAGATGTTCGCCGCGGTCGCCGAGCATGGTGGGGTACGCGGCAATGCCGCCGTCCCGGCCGACGTGCAGCGTCGCTTCCCGACCGCGCACGACGTCGGCATCGCGATGCA
>JAYVWH010000329.1:0-4549 GCA_043786265.1 Kofleriaceae bacterium
CCAGCAAGCTTGGACTCGAGCCACTCGTGCGCCCGAGTGACCGACGCATCGTCGGTGACGTCGACTGGGAGAACCTCGACGCGGTCAGTCCACCCCGGATGTCCTTCGATGATGACTGCGCGCGCCGTCTCACCGCGAGCGGGGTCACGCGACCCGAGATAGACGTACGTATCTGCCGCGTGCTCGAGGATCGCGGTGACGAGCGCGCGCCCGATTCCCTTGTTCGCTCCGGTGATGACAATCCTTCGCATGGCCCTATTAGACTACTTCTTCTTCGGGCAGGTCACTTCGAGAGTGCCGTCGAGCGTGACGATGGCCGGTGCCCCTTCGGTTGCTTTCTTCTTTGCGTCAAGAACCTCGGGCATCGCGGTGTGATCGAACTTCACGGTGATGTGACCTTCCTCGTCACCTTTCACTTTGAAGCCGACGTGCGTGTTCTGCGGCTCCAGCAGATCCTTGGAGACGACGTCGAGACGCGCGGGGCCAAGCTCGCTCGGTGGAACATCGATCTGCACCGTGAGCAGGTGACCCGCACCGTCGCTCAGGTCTACGCGCACGCCACCGATCTCCTTCTCGGGATCCCACGCGCAGCTGATCGGCGCTCTCTGATCCTTCTTCTTCCAATCGAACGAGCCGGTGATCTTGCCTGTCACCGCGATCGTGCCGCTCGCCGACTTCGTCGGACCTACCACCGTTGCAGCCTCGCTGGGTTCCGCCGCCGCCGCACTCCCCAAACCTGTGGCCGAACCGGATCCCGCGGATGCCACCGGCGCTGCAGAGCCGCTGGGCTGCTTGTTTTCGCTCGGGGCCTTGGAACAACCAACGAGCGCGACAATGACTACCGAGATTCGCTTCACGTCCCAGCGGTACCACACGCGGATGTCGCGGTGTCACAGGGCGCCGCGATCGCGACACCCTGCTTTCGATCGCCCTACTCGAGCCAGATGGCGAGGATGTAGTTCTTCTGCGCCACGTCGAAGTAATCCGACGGCAAGATCTTCACGTAGACCGAGGCGTTGGTGCCGACGTTCGCTGACACGACGCTCTCGTGATAGTCCCTATCGACCGGGTTGTTCGGCATCGAGGTCGCGAGCAACGACGTCGTTCCATCCGCTCCGTAGATGATCACGGCGGTGTCCGTACTAGGATCCCCCGCTGCTGTGATCACATGGACCTTCTTCGTGGTGCTGCCAACTGGCACGGTGACCCGGTACCAATCCACGTCCGTGTCCGCCGACAGCGACGCGCTCGTGACCAGCGCGCTCGCTGCCACATCTTGCGCCGCGTTCTTCGTGTCGTTCGCGCCAGCGGTGTCCGCTTCTACTTCCGCCGTCAGCGCCAGTGGATTGGCAGCCACGGTGTACGACACGCCAACGTCGCCGCTGGCGTCGGCGACGACCACGTAGTACTTCGCCGCGGTCTGCGTGATGGCGTTTGGCTTCGCGCCGGCGGTGACGAGATCCGACCAGCTTCCGCTGTCACCGAGAATGTATGCACCCGACGCGCCGGTCACGTTGATGCGCGTGACGCTGTTGGCAGCCGCATCGACGGTATACAGCTGCGTTCCATTCGCACCTTCGAGCGTGCCGTTCGCGGTTCCCGCCAGCGCCAGCGCCGTACGCGCGGTGACCGCGAGCTCCGCACCCAGCGGCGAAACCGTCACCGTGCCGGCGGGGTCACCGCTGCTGACATTGAACGGACCGCTCGTCGCGTCGAGGTCGAGGTAAAGCGTTCCGCTCAGCGCGTACGGTCCAACGGACTCGATCACCGCTGTCGTGCCTGGCGGCGACTCGAGATTGACGTTGCCGTACTCGCCGCAGCCGAACAGGCTCGGCGCCGTGCACGTGTCGTCAAACGGGCTCGCGAAGTCGAGGTTGCGAATTGTGAACGCGGACAGCGACGCTTGCGCGAGCGTGCCCTTGAACTCGACTTGGATCGGCGACTCCACCTCGAACGCAGCATCGAGCGTCAGCGTGTCGCCACCGCCGTGAACAACCACGTCATGAAGTCCGGGCGCTGCCGTATTGGCAATCACGATATCCGCGAATAACGCGGTCGGGCTAGCGACGGCCACCGAGCTGACGGTGACGCCGGGGCCAAAATCGATCGTCGCGTTGGCGCCGAAGTTCGAATTGTCAGCGGTCACCTCGATGCGCATCGAGCGCCCGATGAAGCCAGACGCTGGAAACACGCCGTTGAGAGACGTGTCCGCGCCACCGCAACTGATCGCAGCGACACACACAAAGGCAAGAGCATAAGAACGCATGAGCACCTCGGGTTGAGGCGCCGGAACCTACACGAGGACCGCGATTGAGAAAGCAAAAAACGCCTTACACGCTGATTACGAAGCCAGGAATTGTGCAGACTCGTGTGTGCAGTTCCCAAGAAACGCGAGGCAGTCGCGTGCGTGTTCGCGCTCGTGCCCTTTATGCGCCGCATCGCCCACCGTCGCGGCGGCATCGAAGCCGAAGTGCCCGCAGCTCGCAAGTCTGCCGATGTCGATGATCGCGCGCGCGGTTCGCAGGAATCCATCCCGATGATCCGCATCCGAGCGGGAGTGACGAAACGCGACCGGGCGCTCCCCTTTGGTCGGAACCCGAGGCTATCGTGAGGTCTCATTCAAAGGGAGAATTGCCATGGGTCTACTCAGCAAGTTCATGGGCGGCGCGCCCGCCAAGAAGCCGACTGACGACGTTCTGTTGCTGCACTCGATCATGTGTATGGCCGCCGCCGACGGCATGATCGAAGACGCCGAGGACGAGATGATTCGCAACTACGCGAACACGCTCCCGGAGTTTCGCGACATGGACGGCGCGGAGTTCCAGAAGTGCTTCGAGGCGAGCGTCAAGATCGCCCACAAGTTCAACAAGGACATGAAGTCCTCGCTCCAGGCGCTCAACGAGATCCAGAGCGACGCCGTTCGCAAGAAAGCGTTCGTCCTCGCCGTCGACATCGCGATGTCGTCGGGTGACATCGACGAGAACGAGGAAGAGATGCTCGAGGCGATGCAGCGCATCCTTCGCGTCGACGATGCTCTCGCGCAGAAGGCCGTCGAGATCATCAGCCTCAAGTATCTCAAGTAAGTCGATGGCGACTGCGGCTGATATTCAGTCGCGTCGTGACCGTGTACTTCGCGAGGAGCTCGTCGAGGACTGGGGCGTCAAGCACGCACTCAAGAAGCTCGACAAGCTCACCAGCGGGTATGGGTTACGTACGCGTCGCAATCTTCTGACGGGCGCGCTGCGTCTGACGCGCTCGATGGCGCCCGATGCCCACCGTTCGCTCGCTGCTTGTCGCGAGGTGCTCGGCTGGCACAAGCCAGTCGAGCTCTACGTCAAGCCCGATCCGATGGTGCAGGCGTTCTGTACCCGTGCGGTGTCGGGGCCGATCATCATCGGTGTCAGCTCACGCCTGCTGGAGACGTTCTCGGATGCCGAGCTGCGCTTCGTGCTAGGGCACGAGCTCGGGCATGCGGTCTACGACCACTTCGCGATCCCGATGCCGGCAACGGCAGCTCTCGAAGATGTCGGCGGAAAGTTCGTGAGCCGGCCGGTGTCGCTCAAGCTCTACCTGTGGTGCCGGGCAGCGGAGATCAGCGCGGACCGCGCGGGCGTCGTATGCGCGGGCGCTGTTGATCCAGCGGCGTATGCGCTGCTCAGGATTGCGAGCGGTCTCGGCGGCAACGCGATCAAGCCCGATCTCGAAGCGTTCACATCGCAGATCGACGCGCTACATGCAGCTCCTGCGGCGTGTGCTGACGAGCGTGACGAGGAGGGCGTGCTCGACTGCTTCGATACCCATCCGTACAGCCCGCTGCGCGTGCGTGCGCTGCTCGCGTTCGGGCGCTCGCAGGCGTTCCAGCGCGCGACTGGCAAGGCGGTCGACGGTATCGATGCGGACGAGCTCGAGCGCCTCGTCGAGCTCGATCTCAGCGTGATGGAGCCCTCGTATCTCGAGGACAGGACGGAGCACTCCGAGCTGATGCGGAGGCTCTTGTACTGCGCGGGCGTATGCGTGGCCGCCGCCAATGGCGACATCGCTCCGAGCGAGCTGCGCGCGCTGCGTGCATTGCTCGGCGCCAAGAATGTCGACATCCCCGACCAGCTCGATGCGATTCGCACGGAGCTCGCCGAGCGGATCGTCGAAGCCAAGGCGAAGGTTCCGTTTGCAGGCCGCGCCCAGATCATCCAGCACGCAACGATCGTTGCTGCGGCGGATGGCGTGGTCGAGGACAGCGAGTTGCAAGAGTTGACGCGGCTGGCCAACGAGCTCGGCGTTGATCCACAAGTGATCGATTACACCCTCGCGGGTGCATCGGCACCGATGGATTGATCTTCGGCTGCGCGGGATCGGTGGCGTGATGATTAATCCGAGTCGCGCCCTGCGACGCCGATGTGTGCGCGCCGACGACCGCTGCCCGTGCATGGTTCCTGCGCGGGACGCTCGCCTGATACGCTACCGAACTGGCATTGCCAGAGCGCAACGGTGGCATGTACGCTGGAATGATGTCGTCGAGACGCTGGCTGCTGTGCGCGCTCGCAGCGTGTGG
>JAYVWH010000330.1:0-3107 GCA_043786265.1 Kofleriaceae bacterium
CGCGATTGAGCGTGCCTTCCGCCTTGACGATGACGCGGCTTCCGATCTCGGCGCGCAGCCCGAGCGTGAACCGGGTCGCCGTGGAGATGAAGCGGTCCGGCGTCGTCGACGTGTAATGCAACATCCACCCCGACATGGTCGCGAAGGTCAAAGTCCTCGACAACGCGTACTACACGATCACAGGCAAGACCGGCGAGTTCAAGATCGACAACGTGCCGGCCGGCGAGTACCCGATCGTCGCGTGGCTCCAGACCGGCGACGAAGCGAAGGGAACCGTGAAGGTCACCGCTGGTGGCGCCGCCGAGGTGAAGCTCGAGGTCACCGAGGTCGCAAAGAAGGAGACCCACACCCGCAAGGACGGCACTCCCTACGGACGCTACAAGTGAGGCGCCGGGACGGATGAGGCTATTCTGGGCCTCGTTGGGGGTGCTCGCCGCGTGCGAGTCGTCGTCGAAAATTTCGCCGGCCGCCAAGAAGGACGCGGTTGCCGTCGTCGCGGACGCCGCCGCGGCAGACGCGGTCGATGCGAGCGAGCGCAAGCTGTTCATCACTGGCTCGGGGCGGTGCGGCGAGTGTCACGTCAAGATGTACGACGAGTGGGAAGTGTCGGGTCACGCGCACGCGGCGACCTCGTCGCTGTACAAGGCCTCGGTCGCCGCTGCCAACAACGACCCGACCTGCGACCGTTGTCACGCGCCGCTCGCCGCCGAGGCGCCGAAGGACATCATCGCGAGCGAGGGTGTCACGTGCGACGTGTGCCACACGCTGCGTTCTCCGCAGCCGAGCAAAGACGGCGGGACCTGGAAGCTCGCCATCGACGACATGGTGAAGTACGGGCCGCGCTGCGACCTCAAGGACCACTACTTCCATCGCATGGGCTGCTCGCCGGAGCACACCCAGGCGCCCATCTGCGGCAGCTGCCACTGGTGGGAGCCCAAGGGCATCCCCGTGTTCACGGAGTACGCCGACTGGAAAGCCGGACCGCAGGCAGCGGAGGGCACGCAGTGCCAGGGCTGCCACATGCCCAAGGAGAAGGCGCAGCTTGCCGAGGGCTCACCGGTGCGCACCGGCGTTCCGCATCACGGTCTGCTCGGCATCGCCGGCGACCTGCGCAAGCGCGCGCTCAGCATCGTGCTGCGCACGGAACGCGTCGCCGACACCCTGGTGATCAAGGTCGAGATCCAGAACAACGACGCGGGACATCCGGTACCGGCGGGACTGCCCGAGCACCGGCTGATCGTTCGCTCGACCGTTCGCGACCGCGCCGGCAAGACCGTGAGCGAGCAGGTCGCTCAGCTCGGCCGCAAGCTCGTCGATGCGGCAGGGACAGAAGTTCCGTTCTGGCGTGCCACAGCCGTCGGCAGCGACACCCGCATCGCGCACGGCGCGCCGTATCACGCAGAGACGAGCGTCGCGGCGACCGTCACAGGCACGTTCGAGGTCGATGTCACGTATCGCGGCGTCGCCGAGCAGCTCGCGAAAGAGCTCGGCATCACCGAGGTCGAGGAGCACCCGATGGTGCACGCGTCGATCAAGCTCGACGGCACGTCGCGCACGACGACCGTCAAGCCCCTGCCGCCCGGCAAGCGGGTCGCTAGGAAGAAAGCCCCGTGAAGCTACGAACCACTGTTTTTATCTGGGTCCTGTTGCTCGTCGTCGTCGTGCTCGGCTCGACGATCGGGGTCATCTACGTCGTGTTCGATCGCAGCACACGCGAGCGTGTCGCTGGTGAGCTCGCACGCAGCCGCGACGTAACACTCGACCTGCACGCCAATCGCGCCACGTTGCATCGACAGGAGTGCCGCGTGGTTGCGGAGGAGCCACGCCTCAAGGCCGTCGTCGCGACCGAGGACATCGCGCAGGAGACGATCGCCGATGCAGTGCGTGACCTCGCGGGTACGCTGCGCGCGGGCGTGTTCGTCATCGTCGACGCCGACGGCGGCATCATCGCCGACAGCGCGGACCCCAAGGCCGAAGGCTCGATGGCCGACAACCCGGTCGTGCGCGATGCGCTCGCGAAGGGCGAGCAGTCGGGCCTGTGGGTCGCCGACGGGAAGGCGTTTCAGGTCCACGGCTGCCGGCTCGAGTTCGGTGCTCGCATCGTTGGCGCACTGGTCGTCGGACACGCGATCGATGACGAGTTCACCACGATCATCGCGCGCCAGACCGGCGGCTCGCTGGTCGTCGTCGCGGATCACGACGCGCTGTCGTCGCTGCCGCCTGGAATTGGCCGCGGCGAGCTCGGCCCCGCGCTCGATGCGGTGCGCGGTGGCGCGAAGGAGATCACGCTCGGTGGCTCCCACTGGTACGCGCAGGTGGTTTCTATTCCCGGGTACGCAGGCGACAAGCACGTCGAATATCTATTGCTCCGCTCGATCGACGAGGCGCTCGCGCCCGCGCGCGAGATCGTTCGCATCCTGCTCGTGCTCCTCGGCGTTGCAGCGCTCGCGGCGCTGCTCCTCGCGCTCGCACTCGCGCGCCGGCTATCGCGTCCGATCGACGTGCTCGTCACGCGTACTCAAGCAATCGCGGGCGGTGATCTCGAGCCGCACCCGATCGCGGGCCCGACGGAGGTCAAACAGCTCGGCGCTGCGATGGACCGCATGGTCAAGGAGATCGACGAGTCACGGACCGCGCTGCTCGAGAAGGATCGCCTCGCGCGTGAAATGGAGATCGCCGCGAAGATCCAGACCTCGATCCTGCCGCGCAACATCAGCGTGTCCACGCTCGAGATCAGCGCGAAGATGCTGCCTGCGACCGAGGTCGGTGGTGACTACTACGACGTGCTGCCGACGGCGAAGGGCTGCTGGCTCGCGATCGGTGACGCGAGCGGCCACGGCCTCACGGCAGGCCTCGTGATGATGATGGTGCAGACCGGTGTGTCGTCGCTGGTGCGCGCGCAGCCCGAGGCGCCGCCGGCACAGTTGATCAAGACGCTCAACACGGTGCTGTTCGAGAACATCCACGACCGCCTCGAAGCCGAGCGCCACATGACGCTCTCGCTGCTGCGCTACGATGGCAACGGCAAGTTCCGGATCGCGGGCGCACACATGGACGCGGTGTGCTGGCGGGCTGCCTCGCAGACCACCGAGATGCTCGGGACCCTG
>JAYVWH010000331.1:0-8440 GCA_043786265.1 Kofleriaceae bacterium
GCTCGCAACGCTGAACGGAATCCCATGATCGTCGATGAGCTCCGTATCATTGGCTCGACGCAGACCAATGTCGTGATGGAGGCCGAGCTGATCCGCATCGCCCAGCGCGCGGTCAAGCAGCGCCCGGGCAAGCCGCGCAAGGAAGGCCTCGGCCAGCTCGTGTTCCCATTCGATCGCGACCTCGCGTGGGCGGCCGTGACCTACATGCGCACGCCGACGCGTGTGCTCTGGGATGTCTACCGAACAAGCGCGACGCGACTCGAGGCGCTGTACGACGATCTCGTCGCCGACATGAGCGCCGATCCACGCCCGCTGTGGCGGGATGGAGATGGCATCTCCGTGGAGGCGCGCCGCGTCGACGAGTTCGCAGCAGGTGAACGCCAGGTCGTCGGGACCGTGAAGAATGCGCTGATCGACGCGCTCGGCCGGCGCGGCAAGCGATTGCACGTCGACCCGGAGCGGCCGGCGACGCGCTGGGTCGCGCGCATGGAGGACAACGGTGAGCTGATTGTCTCGATCGACCTCGGCGGTGGTTCGCTGTCACAGCGCGGCTGGCGACGCGAGACCGGCGAGGCGCCGCTGCGCGAGCATCTCGCCGCCGTGCTGCTGATGCTGTGCCGTTTCGACTCGCGCAAGGACGTGCTCGTCGATCCGATGTGCGGCTCGGGAACGATTCCGATCGAAGCCGTGCACCTCGCCCGCGCGACGCCGCGTGCGACGCCAGGGCTCACCGCGCTCGGCATTCATCACGGCGACGTCGATGCTGTTGCGCCGGCGCTGTACGCCGATGCGGCGCCGCTCGTGATCGGCTGCGACGTCGACCTCGACGTGCTCGCTGCCGCTCGCGACAACGCACGCGCCGCACGCGTCGGCGATCAGATCACGTGGCAGCGCGCGGATGTCGCGACACTGACGCCGACGATCATCGGTGACATCGCAGTCGAGCGTGGGCGCGAGCGTCCCGAGACCGGCCTCATCCTGACCAACCCGCCATACGGCGAGCGCCTGAACGAACAGGACCTGCGCGTGCTCTACACCGCGCTCGCGCACAGCTGCGCTCGGTTTCGCGGTTGGCGCGCTGGTTTCATCGTCGGCAACCCGCTGCTCGAGGAGACGTTCTTTCACATCCTCGGCCGGCCGCGGATCAAGAAGCCGCTCGCGAACGCGAACCTGCGCGCGTACTTCTATCTGTGGGAGCTGTGATCACGCCTCTTCGGCGGCGGCCCACGCGCTGATCAGCTCGAAGTCATCGATGATGCGCGAGTGGTAGTGACCCCACGTATCCGAGATCATGACCATCGACCCGCGTGACAGCTGCGGCGTGAGGTAGATCGCGAAGTAGCGCGCGCCGGAGCCGTCCTCGACCTCGCCGACCACGTCGAGCGGCTGATTCGAGACCGGGCACATCAGCTCGCACTTCGTCCCGGCGGGGATGTCGGTCAGCCCCTGTTTGCGCCCATCGCCATGGATCGGCGACAGATGCACCAGCCCCTCCTGACCCGCTGCGCGGATCTTCAGGGTCACCGCGCGGTGGCCGTCGAACGTGGCATCGCTGATCCCGACGAGGTTGTGCCCTTGGGGGCCAAACGCCTGGGCGACGATGACCACGACGTCGTTTTCGACCGTCAGCTGCGGACTGGGAATGGCGCGATGCTTGCCGGTGATATGCAGATTACGGCGGTCGACGGGGTCCACAGCGGCAGCTGACAACGATCACGCCCAGATGGCAAGCGTTGACAGGCCCAAGACCGTCCCGGCGCGGGCCAATCCCGCCGTGTATAATGTCGGCTCGCGATGATTCGAGCCTTTGTGATCGCGATCGGAGTGGCAGTGTTGTGCGGCATTCCGTCCGCCGCGTTCGCGCGCCCGCGCGTCGCGATCATTGCCTTTGAGGATGACAACGCGGGCGAGTTGTCGGACCTGGTCGCCGAAGCGCTCGAGGGTGAGTTCTCGATCCTCGGCCCGCGGCAGACCACGCGCGCGATCGACAAGCTTGGCTACGATACTGACCTCACGACCAAGCAGATGAAGAAGCTCGCGACCGAGCTCGAGGCAGACGCGCTGATTCGCGGCGACCTGTCCAAGAAGAGCGGTCGCAAGATCCTTCACCTCAAGTTCTTCGTGAACGGCAAGAAGGTCCGCGGCTTCAAGGTCGAGTTCAAGAGCGTGGGCTCTGCGAAGCTCAAGGACGCACTGAAGGAGAAACTTCTCGCGACACTCGGCGCAGGTGGCGGCGAGGGCGAGGGCGACAGCGACCCCGTCGCGGAGAAGAAGCCAAAGAAGAAGCAGCCCAAGGAAGACGAAGGCGATACCGGGGAAGAGCCCGTCGCGGAGAAGAAGCCCAAGAAGAAGCAGCCCAAGGAAGACGAGGGCGAGGGCGGGGGCGACGAGTCCGCTGACGACGAGGGCAAGAAGCCCAAGAAGAAGAAGGTCGCCAAGCACGACGAGGAAGAGGACGAGCCAACTCAGGGTGAGGCCGAGGGCGGTGACGGCCCAGGCGTCGCTGACAACCCGCACACGACAAACCGTGCCGCCGTCCGCGTCGATCTCGGGGTGTCGCTCTCGCGCCGCCAGCTCTCGTTCACCTCGCGCTCGTTCGAGGAGGCACCGCGGCCGTACGAGAACTCGCCCGTTCCAGGTGGCCGCGTCGAGGCCGAGATTTACCCGCTCGCGTTCGGTAACCCCAATGGCATCGTGTCGGGTCTCGGCATCGGCGGCGAGTTCGATCAAACCCTGAGCCTGAACCTCCAGTCGACCGTCCAGCCTGGGACCAAGTTCCCAGTCAAGCAGAGCCACTGGTCCGTCGGCGCTCGGCTGCGCATCGTGTTCGGCAAGAAAGCGCGCAGTCCGAGTGTCACCCTCAAGGGTGGCTATGCGACGCGGACGTTCACGGTCGATCGCGCAAAGCTGATGTCGGGCAACATCATCGACCTGCCGGACGTCGGCTACAAAGGCTTCACCGGTGGCCTCGAGCTGAGGTTCCCGATCGCGGGTCCCGTCGCTCTGTTTGCGGGTGGCGGCGGCGTGTTCGTCACCACGACCGGCGCGATCCAGACCTCGGCCCAATACGGCCAGGCCAAAGTCACGGGGGCGGAGGCACGGGCCGGCCTCGATATTTCGATCGGCAAGCGCCTCGCAGTGAAGGTCATGGGCGAGCTCACGCAGATGGGATTTGCGTTCACTGGCACGGGCCAGATGTCGAACAATCGCGATGGTGACCCGGGGACCAAGGATGTAGGTGGCGCCGCTGATCGGTACGTCGGCGGGTCGGTACTGCTCGGCGTCCTTTACTAGCGTCGCTACCCGAGCGATCCTTTCGCGGTGTTGGCGAAGGCGTGCAGGCTGGTTGTCGCGCATCCGGATCGCAAGGCGCAGCGTTCGCTGCAGCGGCTCGTCGGCGCAACACTGTGCTCGGTCGAGGTCGTCGCCGACATCGATGCTCTGGCCAAGCCCGTCGACGACTCCACGGTCGTCCTGATCGATGCAGCAACGGCGCAGGCTCGCCCCGAGCTGCGTGGCCGCGGTGCGCACGCGTGGATCACGGTGCCCGGTGAAGGCAACGCTCCGTCCGACGGCGCGCTCACCTCGGCGCTACTGACCGCCGGTTGGGACCACGTGATCGCGCATCCGATGCCGCTGCTCGCAGAAGAGTTACTCGCGACCGTGCAGAAGCTGATCCGTCGTGATGTATTCGGACTCGAGAAGTACATGGCATGGGGCGCGGAGGTCCGCAGCTACACGCTCGATGACGCGCGTGCGCGTGACGTGGCCGTCGCCGAGCTCGCGAAGGATGTCGTCGCGGTCGGATTACCCGATCGCGTCGGCTCGCTGGTCAGCGTGATCGCGGACGAGCTGATCGCGAACGCACTGTACGCGGCGCCCGTCGACGATCACGGCACGCGCATCCGCGTTCACGACGCTCGAGATCAAGCCCGTGCACTGTCGGGCCGCGATGTCGTGACGGTGCGCTGGGCGACCGACGCACGCTACCTCGCGATCGAGATCCGCGACCGCTGGGGCTCGATCATTACGCCGGCGATCGCGTCGCGTCTCGCCAACGCGGGCAAGCAGGCGCCAGCGGACGGGGAGGGCGGCATGGGACTCCAGCTCGCGTACGCGTGTTGCAATCAGTTCGTGGTCGGGTGCGCACCTGGCTCGCTGACCGAGGTGATCACGCTTCTCGACGTGCGCTACAAGCCGACGGAGCTCGGGCGCAGTGCGTCGTTTCACGCGTTCACTGGCGAGGCGCCGAGGTGATGCCTTCCGAGGCTGGATCGATGCTAGGGTGCGCCCGTGCAGCCGGATGTTCTCGTTCCATCGGATAGTTTCGCACGCCGCCACATCGGACCGAGCCAGAGTGAAGTCGCCGAGATGCTCGCGCTGCTCGGCTACAAGTCGCTCGAGGAGCTCGCCGCCGCGACCGTCCCGTCGCGGATTCGCCTGAAGAAGCCGCTCGCACTCGGCGAGCCGCTCGGTGAGCACGAGCTGGTCTCCGAGATGAAGAACCTCGCCGCCGACAATCAGGTCATGCGGTCGTTCATCGGGCAGGGCTACTACGATTGCATCACGCCGGCGGTGATCCAGCGCAACGTTCTCGAGAACCCGGGCTGGTACACGCAGTACACGCCGTACCAGGCTGAAATCTCGCAAGGCCGGCTCGAGGCGCTGATCAACTACCAGCAAATGATCGAGGATCTCACCGGGCTGCCGATGGCGAACGCGTCGCTGCTCGACGAAGCGACGGCTGCCGCCGAGGCGATGCACATGTGCTTCGGCCAGGCCGAAGGCAAGCGCGAAGCGTTCTGGGTCCACGACGCCACGCACCCGCAGACGATCGCCGTCATGCAGACGCGCGCCGAGCCGCTCGGTATCGTGCTGAAGGTCGGATCCGTCGCGCAGATGTTGGCGGCGCTGAACGACACCGTTGCGGGCGTGTTGTTCTCGTATCCTGCCACCGACGGCCAGGTGATCGACCTGCGCGATGCGATCGCGAAGGTCCACGCTGCGGGCGCTTCGGTCGCCTGCGCCACGGACTTGCTCGCGCTCACGCTGCTCACCCCACCGGGTGAGCTCGGCGCAGATATCGCGATCGGCAGCGCGCAGCGGTTTGGCGTGCCGATGGGCTTTGGTGGCCCGCACGCTGCGTTCCTGTCAAGCAAGGATGAGTTTCGTCGCCAGATGCCGGGCCGCATCATCGGCGTGTCACGCGATGCCAAGGGCAAGACCGCGTTTCGTCTCGCGCTACAGACGCGCGAACAACACATCCGCCGCGAGAAGGCGACGAGCAACATCTGCACCGCGCAGGTCCTGCTCGCGGTGATGGCCTCGATGTACGGCGTCTACCACGGCCCCGCGGGCCTCACGCAGATCGCCACGCGCGTGCGTGCGTTCACGGCAGTGGTCGCGGCCGGCCTCGGCAAGCTCGGCTACACCGTTCGCGCGGGGACCTACTTCGACACGCTGCGCATCGATGTCGATGCTCACCGCCAGGCGTCGATCCTGGCGCGCGCCGTCGAGCGCGGGCTCAACCTACGTCGCTACGATGATGGCCTCGGCCTGTCGTGTGACGAGACCACGAGCCTGGCCGATGTGCACGACGTGCTCGAGGCGTTCGCGGTCAATGCCGACGAGCTGCCGTTCGAGGTCGCCGACCTCGTGGCGCAGACCGAGCTGCCCGTGCTGCCCGCGGGCGTCGCGCGCACGTCCGCGTTCCTCACGCACCCGACATTCAGCCGCTATCACGCCGAGCACGAGATGCTGCGCTACATCAATCGGCTGCAGGCGAAGGACCTCTCGCTCACCACGTCGATGATCCCGCTCGGTTCGTGCACGATGAAGCTGAACGCGACCTCGGAGATGATTCCGGTCACGTGGCCCGAGTTCGGCCGGATGCATCCGTTCGCGCCCGCCGAGCAGTGTGGCGGCTACAAGGCGATGTTCGAGCAGCTCGAGTCCTGGCTCGCAGAGATCACGGGCTTTGCCGCGGTGTCGCTGCAGCCGAACTCCGGCGCGCAGGGCGAGTACGCGGGTCTGCTCGCGATCCGCGGTTATCACCGCGCGCGGGGCGAGCATCACCGGACGGTGTGTTTGATTCCGCAGAGCGCGCACGGCACGAATCCGGCATCGGCGGTGATGGCGGGAATGACGGTCGTCGTCGTCGGCACGGCGCCCGATGGGACGATCGATCTGGTCGATCTCAAAAAGAAGGCGGAGCAGCACGCAAACGATCTGTCGTGCGTCATGGTGACGTACCCGTCGACGCACGGTGTGTTCGAGGAGGGCATCACGGAAGTGACTTCCATCGTTCACGCCAACGGCGGGCAGGTCTACATGGACGGCGCGAACATGAACGCGCAGGTCGGCCTGACCCGGCCCGCGGAGTGCGGCGCGGACGTGTGCCACCTCAATCTGCACAAGACGTTCTGCATCCCCCACGGCGGCGGTGGTCCAGGCATGGGACCGATCGGCGTCGCGCAGCACCTCGCGCCATACCTGCCGGGCCATCCGCTCGCAGCGGCGGGCAGCCAGCCCGTGGGCCCGGTGTCGGCGGCGCCATGGGGCTCCGCGTCGATCCTCCCGATCTCGTTCGCGTACATCGCGATGATGGGCGAGCCCGGCCTGCGTCGCGCGACCGAAGTCGCGATCCTCGGCGCGAACTACATCGCCAAGCGCCTCGGTACTCACTACCCGGTGCTTTACACGGGCCGCAACGGCCGCGTCGCGCACGAGCTGATCCTCGACTGCCGTGGCTTCAAGAAGACCGCCGGCATCGAGGCCGAGGACATCGCGAAGCGCTTGATGGACTACGGCTTCCACGCGCCGACAATGTCGTTCCCGGTGCCGGGCACGCTGATGATCGAGCCGACCGAGAGCGAAGCGAAAGTCGAGCTCGATCGCTTCATCGACGCGATGATCGCCATCCGCGGCGAGATCGCGGCGATCGAGGCCGGTCAGGCCGACAAGGTGAACAACCCGCTGAAGAACGCACCGCACACGGCGGCGGCGGTCACCAGCACCGAATGGGACCGTCCGTATACGCGCGAGCAGGCTGCGTTCCCCGCGCCCTGGCTGCGCGTGCACAAGTACTGGCCCCCGGTCGCGCGCGTCGACAACGCATACGGCGATCGCAACCTCGTGTGTGCCTGCCCGCCGCTCGAGGCGTACTCCTCGTAGCTCATGCGGTTTGCGTCGCTGGTACTCGTCGTGGTCACGGGGTGCTGGCGCGGCCCGGTTGCGGAGCCGGTCGTTGCCAACCACATCGATGACACGGGCTACGAGCTCACGAGCTACGGCGTCGGGGCGATCGACGCGACGAGCGAGGCGACGCAGACAGCGATCCAGGCGCTCGTGCCGCAGGCCCGGGTGACCACGCGCAACCTCGGCGCCGAGAGCGGGATCGTCTTCGACGTGTGGGACGGAAAGGAGCGCTTGTTCTACGTCGTGCCCGACGACGCACCGGGCTACACCGACGACAGCGGCGGCGAGCACCTCTACGCGCGCACGGTGTTCGCCGTGTTCGCGATCAGTCCGAAGGTCCGCGTTCAGGGCCGCTCGTGGCGCGTCGGCCAGGTGCTATCCGAGAGCGACGGGCTCGATGTGTGCGAGTGCTGGGGCGACCACGAGGTCACCGCGTGCTACCGGCGCCACGGCCACATTCGCCTGGTGTTCGAGACTCGTTGTGACCGCGCCGAGGTCGATGGACCGCGCGCGATGGTGGGCCAGCCGATCGGGCGCGTGATGTGGAAGCGGATCGCGCAGGACGCCGATGACGGTCCACCCGAGCCCAAGCCCGATCCGACGCAGCCCTAGTCCATCGGGGTGATCGCTTCGCTGGTCAGTAGTGCGAGCTCTTCGGCGCGGTCCTCGGTGATCGCGAGCGCCTCGGCGAGGTGCTGCAGGAACGCCTCCTCCTCGGGTTGGATCTGCACGTCGACAATCGACAGCAGGTGTGCGACCGCGTACGCGAGCTCGCGGGCCTCGCGCGTGACGAGCGACTTCGCGAGGTTCTCGAGACGCTCGTCGTCATCCTCGTCGAAAAATGTCGGCGTCGGAACGTCGGACAGTCCGGCGAGCTCGAACACGGACTTGCCCAGCGTGAAGAACATCTTGATCTCGTCGGCGTCCTCTTGCCCGTCGGCATCGACCGACATCTGCGCGAGCGCGACCACCGTCTCGGCGTCCTGCGCGGAGAGCTTGCCGGGATGAATCGTACGGAGGGCCTTGTTGAGCAACGCAGGGTCAACGATCATTGCGGGCATCGTAGCGCAGGGGCCGCGTCCAGCGGTAGTGAGCGACGAGCCACTCGCGACCGTCCGCGTAGCCGAACAGCTCGGCACACGCGAGGAAGAATACGCGCCAGCGGTTGAACGGCTTCTTGCCGAGAATGCGCTCGACCTCGCGACGGTGCGGACGCTCAGCTCGCCAACGCGATGATCGCCGA
>JAYVWH010000332.1:0-4733 GCA_043786265.1 Kofleriaceae bacterium
GCCTCGTAGTCCGCCCGAGCTTCCTTCTTGTGGCCCGAGCGTCGGTTCGCCTCGGCGCGCCCCATGAGTGTCGGCGTGTGCTCGCGGTTGGCGGACAGCGCCTTGCCGAACGCGTCGATCGCTTGGTCGTCCTCGCCCTCTTTCCACGCGATGACGCCGAGGTCGTACCAGGCCTCCCACACGCTCGAATCGATCTCGAGCGCCTTCTTGAGCCGGCCACGCGCGGTCTCGTTGGCCTCGGGGCCGCCGAGACGCATCGCGCGCATCGCCGAGTCAAACTCCTTCATCGCCGCGGGCTTGATCGGCTCGCGCCGCGCGGAAGCTGTGCGCCCGCCGCCCTTGACCGTGCGTTTTCCCGTCGAGCCGCACGCGGCCGCGAGCGTGCAGACAGCGACAAGCAAATTGTGCAAGCGCGGGCGGCTCATCGCGCCACCTCCGTCACGAGGTCCAGCTGCGGCGGACGGTCGCCCGTACGCTCCCTGCTGCGCGACTCGCGCTCCGGCGGGAACTTATCCGCGGCGAGGCGACCGAGCGCCTCGCGGATCTTCGCGGTGTACTCGTCGTAAACTTGGAGCTGGATCGCCTTCGTGTAACCGAGGCTGAACAGCTCGACGGCCTTGTTCTGGATCGTGACGACGTAGACGTCGAGCGCGTCGCGATACGCCTGCGCCTGATCGGCGGACAGACCCTTCGGCGTCGACGCGTTGACGAGCGACTCGGCAAACCCATCGTAGACCTGCGCGATGCGGTACATCGCGGCCGTGGCCCAGCGCAGGTCGTTATAGTCGACGACCGACAGGTAGACCTTCTCCGCCTCCGCGAGCATCTTGCTCTTGGTCTGCAGCGCCTTGTTGAGCTTGGCCGGCGGGACATCGAGCGTGACCTTCTCGTAGTCACGAAAGATCAGCTCGCCTTCGTTGTAACGAGCCTGTGCCGCCCAGGTCTTGCCGTCGGCCTTGTCCTTACCGGTCTCGCTCTTCCACAACTTCTGCGCGGTCGCGAAATCGTCCTTGGCTTGCTTCATTCGGCCAAGCTTCAGCGCGAGTACGCCCGAGCGAGTGTGCGCCTCGATGATGCGCTTGCCGGTCGATTTGTAATGCTGCGCGTAGTCGTTGAACGCCTGGTACGCGGGGCCTTCCTGTCCGGCCTCCTCGTAGACGACGCCGATGTTGAAGGCGACATCCGGGGCGTCCTTACACTCTGCGTAACGCTTCGCGTACTCCTTGTAGTGTGCGATCACGCGATCGTGCTGGCCGAGCGCCTGGCGGAGCAGGCCCGCGTTGAACAGCGCATCGGGAACCTTCGTGCCCTTGCCGAACTTGTTGATGACGATCTCGTACGCCTTGGCGGCGCGGTCGTAGAACAGAACTTTTTCGTAGACAACACCGGCGGAGAACGCGGCCTTCTCGGCGACATCGGGCGCGGTCGTCGCGTACTTCTCGGCGAGCTCGATGTAGACGTCCGCCGCGTCCTCGGGCTGTTTTGCCTTCTCGTACATGACGCCGGCATTGGTCATCGCTTGCGCGCCGACCTTTGGATCCGGCGTCTCCTTCGGCACGCGCAGGTAGAACGACGCGGCCTTCTCGTACTTGCCCGCGTCGGCGTACTTGTCGCCGCTCTTGAGGACGGAGTCGACGATCAGGCGAGCGAGGCGATCCTGCTGGTCCTTCGCGGCGAATGATGGCGCAGTCTTGAGCTTGCGCGCCCACTCCTCGATGTTCTCGTAGTCCTGCGCCTTGTTGAGTGCGCTCAGGATGCGGTCGCCGGCGGGGCCGGCGTTGGCGTCCTTGGGATACTTCGTGACGATCACGCCGAAGCGCTTGATCGCCTCGTCGTACTCGCCGTAGTCGTAGAACATCTGGCCGTTCTTGAAGATCACGCCGACCAGCTCGGTGTCCGCGGGAAACAGCGTCGCGTACAGGTCGATCGCCTCGCCGAACTTCTTGTCGACGTCGTAGAGCTTGCGGCGACCCTGGGTGTCCTTGGGGCGCGCGGCCTCGAACGCGGACATTGCCGCGAGCAGCGCTTCCTTGTGGTACTTGCCAACCGGCGCGCTCTTGCCAACCGCGAGGTACTCGTCGCCGGCCGCTTCGACTTTTGCGAGCTTGAAGCACAGGATGTCGGCGCGATAGCGGCGCAGCTCGATCGACTTCTCGGCCGCGGTCTTGGATTGCGCGAACGCGGCGAGGTACTGCTCGTACGCGTCCGCCGCCTTGGTATAAAGGCCGAGCAGCTCGGCGTTCTTGATCGGCGTCGTCACGCAGCCCTCGGCCTGCTTGGGGAGCTTCGCGAGCTTCTCGCGCCGCTGTGCCTCGCCGTGGATGTTCGTCGCTGTGACGCGGACCAGCTCCTCGGTCGTCGAGGTCGAACGCTCGAGCGCGTCGCGGTTTTTCTGGCCCTTTGCCCACGCCGTGGTGGGGCCGTAGTTGTCGAGCAGGACCTTGATCTCGTCCTGTGCACGCTCGACATCGAGTGCGCTCGTCCAGTTCTCGACGATGTCGCGCTGGTATTCGGCGCTCTTGATCGACGACGGATCCATCTTGATGAGGAACCGGAACGCTTCGTTGCTGCGCTCCCACTCTGCCTGACCAGCGTAGCTCTCGGCGACCTTGATCATGACGTCGCGCGAGTAGCGCTCGCCGCCGATCGAAGCGAGGAAGTCGAAGACTTCTTGCGCGCTGATCGATCGATCCTCGGTGAACACGACAACGAGGTACTCGAGGGCCTCGTCGCGCAGCGATGCACTGCGGCGGCGCTGGGCGGCGGTGCCGGTACGCTCGGCCTCGACGGCCTTGTCGAGCACGCGCTTGAAGTCCTTCGCGGCCTGCTCGCTCTGCCCGAGCTTCCACTCGGACCACGCGATCTTGAACGTCGCGAGGTCGCTCGTCGTGGCGTCCTCGGGAATGTTCTTGTAAGCGTCGATCGACTTCTGCCACTGGCTGAGCGCGAAGTAGTGCTCGCCGACCATCATCCACGCGTCGCCAAACAGCGGCGAGGACGGGAACTTCGCGATGACCTCCTCGAACTTCGCCATCGCCACGTCCTCACGGTTGTCCTCCTTCGCGGCGAAGCCGATCAGGTAGGTCACGAGGTCCATGCGGCGGAACTGGGGATACTTGTCGTGCAGCTCGACGTAGAGCTTCTCGGCCTCGTTGAGCTCGATGCGCGGCTCCTTGGGCTGGGCGCACTCGCCCTTGGCCTGTGCGCACTTCTCGAGCGCGCGGCCGAAGTCCTCCATACGGATGAGATACGTGCGACGCGCTTCTTCCCACAGCAGCTCGGCGAGCTTGAACATGCCGTCCGCGCGGACCTCGCCGTGAGGGTTCGAATCGAGGAACCCACGGAGCAGGCCGATCGCCTCGGTGCGCTTCTCGTCGCGTTTCGTCTCGGTCGTCGTCAGCAGCTTCTTGAGCTCGGCCGACAGCACCGGCGCCTCGGGGGCAGGGGGACGCTTGCGGATGTAGAGCTCGGCGGCAGGGCCGCGCTGCACGTCGATCTCCTGCGCCGGCTTCTGCGCGAACGCAGGGGCCGACGACAATAGCAGGCTCGTCAGGAGCGTCAGCTTTGTCGTCTTCATCAGCGGTACCCCGAGTATTCGTCGGCCCAGTACACGCCTTCGAACGGCCAGTATTCCTCGTCGTCGCCGATCATGCTCGCGTTCCACATGCGACCGATCAGCTCCTCGGGGAACCGGCCCGCCGCGAGATCCTGGACCTCGATGTCGAGCTTGCGCTTCTGACCGATGATCGCGTCGATCTTGCCGAGCTTGGCCTTGTCGAGAACCTTGCGCGTGTCGTCGTAGAGCTTGTCGAGCGCGACCTGCGCCAGCTTCTCGCCCTCGTCTGACAGCTTGGCCGCGAGCGCGTGGGCCGCCTTGTCGAGGCGTCGCGCTTCCGCGATGTCGGCCTGGATCATCGGACGGATGCCGCCGCTCGCTTGGGTGGCCGCCGCCTGCGCAGCGGCGTCGGCTGCATTGAGCGCACCGACGAGCGCGACCTCGTTCTTCTGGTTGAGCTCGTCGAGTCGCGCGAGCTCCTTCTTCGCATCGTCGTCGGGCATTAGCCTTTCGCGCCGGGCGCGCTGGATCTCCCCATACTGCTCGCTGATCTGCTTGTCGAGGCGGCGCAGATTCTCGACGAGCGCGTTGGCATCGTCGAGCTGCTCTTGCTCGAGCGAGGCACTGCTGCTGACCTTGCCGACGTGTGTATCCTTGATCTGCTGCGCGAGGTTTTGCCACTGCCGCACGGCTTGCGGTGCGCTGTCGGCAAGCTCGTTCGCGCCGGCGACCGCGTCGTTGAGGCGGAGGTACTTCGGATCGAGGCGCACGAGCGCGAGGATCTGCTCGTTCGCCGTCACGGTCTTCGGATCCGCGGGCTTGGCGAGCTCGCCCGTCTGTTTGACCGCGCGATACCGCGTGAGCGCTTTCTCGAACAGCCGGCGGCGCGCGTCCGGGTCTTTGCGCACGCGATCCATCTCGATCACGATCGGCTGCAGCTTCTCGACGAGGCGGTCGTACCACTTCTGCGATGCATCGAATTCGCAGTCGGCGAGCTCGACGTAGCCCGCGAGCAGGCTCGCCTCCGGCCACAGCGGGCTCGACGGGAACTCCTTGAGGAATTCTTTGACGAGGTCGCGCGCGGTGTCGAGCTCGCGCTTCTGGTACATCGACCACGCCGCTTCGAACAGCGCGTCGGGCAGGTACACCGAGTCCTCGGGAATCTGGAAGTAGTGGT
>JAYVWH010000333.1:0-2674 GCA_043786265.1 Kofleriaceae bacterium
TCGTATGATTCAGCGATTCACGATGCGATCACCCGTACACCCGGCAGTCACCGTCGCACTCGCGCGGCGATCTCGCGCGTCGTCAAGCGGGGGATTCCCCTGCGCGCCGCGATGGTCGTCTTCAACGATAATGTCGACGGTGTCGACCAGACCCTCGACGATTTGAAGAACCTCGGTGTCGGCTACGTGTCCACCGGCGCAAGCATGACTGCGGGACGCGGCAGCTCGTTCGCGTGGAAACCTCACGGTGCGAGCAATACCGGCAACGCCGGCCATCGCGCAGCCGACGCCCGTAGTGAAGGCAAGCTGTGTGTCACGTACGAAGGCAACGTCGTGCCGTGCATCTTCAATCGCAGCCGCGTGCTCGGCAGCGTGAGCCCTACCCACCGTCTGCGCGACGTGCTCGCGGCGCTCGCGGTCACGCCAGGCCCCGCGGCGGATGAGAGCAAGCTGAGCTGCGGAAGCTGCCGACTGACAGATCTCGCGCTCGCCGATCTGGAGCCGTCGTGACCGCCACGCGCCCACGCATCGTCGAGGGGGTCGTCCGCGGCGAGCTGAGTGAAAGCGAAGTCGTCGTCAGCTTGCGCGGCGGCGAACGCGCCCTCATCTTGAACATCGTCGCCGATGCCGTGCTCGACCTGTGCGATGGCTCGCGCACGATCGATGACATTGCTGCGTTCCTTCGCGACAACATGGAGACGCCGCCCGATGCGGACGTCACCCGCGATGTTCGTGCGGTCGTTGACGAGCTGACGCGCGCCGGCGTCGTCGTGGCCGAGTGATCACGTTTCGCGCGCTCACGACAACCGTCAGCGTCTCTGTCGCAGACAACGTCCACTATCGTGACCTCGTCGAGCACCTCGTGGCCTCGTACGAGCGAACCGAGTCAGGCGAGCTCGATTACGAGCTCTCGACAACCGAGCTGCGGCGAGACGGCGAAACGCTGCCTTTCAACGGCCCGGGCGATCTCGTACGGAGGTTCGAGGTCGACCTGTACGAACAGGTCATCAAGCGCGCAGCGTCCGGCTGGGTTCTTCATGCAGCGGCGATCGATGTCGGCGGCCGCGCGCTCGTTCTCTGCGGTCCCTCGGGCGCTGGCAAGACGACACTGACGCTCGCGCTGGCGTCTCGGGGGCTTCGCATCCTCACCGAGGAAGGCGTCTGGATCGACCGGTCTGGCACCGTGCGCGGGCTGGCGCGCCCCTTCCACGTTTCCGACGATGAGGAGGACCTGCGGATTCCGTCCGCATGGACGCGCTACTCGTATCCAGCGCGCGGGCCGGACGGTGACGTGCCGAGGCCGATGGCCGTTCCGCCTCCAGGAACGTACCGACACGGCGACCTCCCACTTCTCGCGATCGTTCGCTTGGGCCACGGCCCCGACTGGCCCGTGTACCTGCGCGAGAGCCCACCGACGACCGCCCTGCAGCGACTCTGGGACCGATCGCTGCGGCATGACGATTCGGGCCTCGCGACCGCAATCTCGTTGCTTCGAACCCACCCCTCTTACGAGCTCTCGTCGACCGCACTTTCCGAGGCGTTGGCCCTGATCGACCCGCTGCTCAAGTGAGCAGCAAACCACGGGAATTTCGGGCGAAATCTGTGATTGCGCAAGGGGTGAACTCTGCGGCATACATCGGCGACTAACTCGGCTCCCGTGGACTTCACTCCCTCTAACCCCCCGATCGAAGAAGAGAGCGTTCTCAACTTCGACATCCGGCGCTACCTCGATGCGCTCCGCCAGTACGTTTGGATCGTGATCGCGCTCGTGGCGCTCGCGATCACGGCCGCGGTCATCTACACGAGCCGACAGGCGAAGATTTATCAAGCGGGCGCTTCGGTGCAGATCGAGCCCCGGCTCCCGGACCTCATCGGCGATCACGATCAGTTCACTCGCATGAACGTTGGCGGAACTGACTACTACGCGCAGCAACAAATCGTGATCGGAAGCCGCACACTCGTCGAGCGTACCGTTGCGAACAATCGCCTCTACCTCCGTCTGCTGACCGAGGACCAGCGCCGCGATCGCAAACCCGAGGAGTTGATCGCGTGGGCCACCGGCATCGTGCAGGGAATGATCTCCGTCAGCTATCCCGAGCCCAACCGAATCATGTACGTCGTTGTCCGTGGTGGAGATCCACAGCTCGACGCGGATATCGCGAACGCGCACATCCAGACGTACGTCGAATATTCGAAGGGCCTGCTATCGACCGACACGAAGCAGGCGTCTGGCGCGTTGTCGACGGAGTTCGATGACGCGGAGACCAAACTGCGTGAAGCCGAGTCTGGGCTGTATCAGTACCAGCAGGACAACGACCTGCTCGCAGTGACGCTCGAAGAACGCCAGAGCATGGTGTCGTCGGGAATTACCGCCTACACCACAAAGCTCAACGAGGCTCATGCGAGTCGGCTCGAGCTCTTCGCGAAGCTCGACCGCATGCGGAAGGCCGCAAACGAGGACGTACTGACGTCGCCCGTGCTCGTGATCGGCAACAACGATTCTTTCGCCACACTCCGCGCCCGCTACTACGAGGAGCGCAACAAGTTCATCGAGCTAGAAAAAGAAGTCGGCCCAAAAAATCCGCAGTATGTGATGCAGAAGGCCAAGCTCGACGACCTCTACTCGGCGCTGCAATCGGAAGCGACGCGGACGTTGAAGGGCCTCGAGGAGCAG
>JAYVWH010000334.1:0-4152 GCA_043786265.1 Kofleriaceae bacterium
TTGCCAACGATCGCGAGGCGCTGCCCGGCGAGGGTCGGTCGCGGCCGTGCATCCCACCGGCGTGCGCGTTGTTGCGCGGCGAGATCGTGCAACCCGCGCGTATGCGCGAGCATGAGTGCGAGTGCGTGCTCGGCGACGTCGGCAGCGAACACGCCACGCACGCCGGCGATCTCGACGTGCGCGGGCAGATCCGGCGACGGCAGCAGCGTGTCGGCGCCGACGCCGAGCAGTTGCACGAGCCGCAGCTTCGTCGCTGCCGCCCAGCCCTCGCGCGGTGGAGTGGGCGCGAACAGGATCTCGATGTCGGGGAGCGCGTCCGCGAGGGCGCCGGGCGTTGACAGGCCGATCACCCCGCGCTCGGGTGCGGCGCGCTTCACGGCGTCGACGAGGTAGTCCGCAGACTCGTGATACACGTGGATCACGGACAGCGGCATGCCGGTCACGCTACCACGCCGCGCATTGCTCGGAGCCGAGCTCGGCCCCGACGGCGAGGCGTTCACCGACGAGGGCATGTGGATCGAAGGCGTCGTCGCGGGCAGCGTGGCCGAGCGGGCCGGCTTGGTAGCCGGCGATTGCGTATCCACGCTGGCCGAGCTGCCGATACGGTCACTCGCCGAGCTCGCGGCAGCGCTGCGTCGTGCTGGTGCGTCACCAGCGACGACGATCACGTTCGTGCGCGGCGGTACGCAACACCTGTGCGAGGTCGCGACCGAGACGATGCCGGTCGAGATGTTTGCCGGCACACGCGTCGAGCTCGGCGCGCTTGCCGTCGACGGCGCCACGCTGCGCACGATCGCCACGCTCACGCCCACACCGCGCGCGCTGATTGTCGTGATCCAGGGGATCGCGTGCGAGTCGATCGATCACCCTCTGTCGCCCGATGCGCCGCTCGCGGGTCTCGTCGCAGGCTGGGCGGGGGCGGGCTTCGACACGCTGCGGTTCGACAAGCGCGGGGTCGGCGACAGCGACGGCGAAGGAGCCGACTTTGCGACAGAGCTCGCAGATGCGCGGGCGGTCGTCGCGCACGCCGCTGCAGACGCACGTGCGCGCCAGTTGCCATTGTTCGTGTTTGGCCACAGCGTCGGCGGCATCATCGCGGCGCAGCTCGGGGCCTCGCCCGCGGGCATGATCGTCTACGGCACGCCCGTGATGCGCTGGCTCGCCTGTTTACAAGACAGCGCGCGTCGCCAGCTGACGCTTCGCGGTGCAGACGACGGCGCCATCGCTGGGCAGGTTGCAGAGCTCGCGCGCCTCGCAGACACCGGCGAGCTCAACGGTCGCTCGGCTGCGTATCACGCCCAGCTCGACACGGTCGACATCGAGGCGGCGTGGCGAGCGGTCACAGCGCCCGTTCTCGTCGTGCGAGGTGAATATGACTGGGTCGTTGCCGAGGACGACCAGGCGCGGATCGCGTCGCTGGCCGCCGGCCCGGTGACGGTTGTCGACGTGCCCGGTCTCGATCATCTCTTCGCCTGGCACGCCGATCGCGAGGGCAGCCTGCGCGACTACGGAAGCGGTCCGTTCGGTCCTGCGATCGTCGATGCGACCGTCGCCTGGCTCGACGCCCGCGTGTAGGATCGTAAACATGTCGCTTCATCCGTGCGCGAGCTGTCGCCGTCATGTCGCCGCGCTCGACCATGCATGTCCGTTTTGCGGTGCCGCACAGCGGGCGCTTCCACAGCCGATCGGCGTGCCCGTCGCGGGACGGATGTCGCGCGCGGCTGTGTTCGTCGGGCTGTCCGCATGCTGGAGCAACGCGGCGCCGACCGAGAAAACGATCGTCGCCGACGACAAGTCGCACGCGATCGCCACCGACGCACGGCCGGCACCTCCGACAGGAGCCTCGCTCTACGGCGTCGTCAGCGATGGTGTCGCCGCACTGCCACACGCGATGGTCGAGCTGCGCGACGCGAACGGCCGCATCGCGGCGACGAACACGGACGAGCGTGGCGCTTATCGTCTCGAGGGAATCGTCGCTGGGGACTATCAGATCATCGTCCAGTACGGCGGTGGCGACGAGGTCGGATCAACGCAGCGACCAGTCACGGTGCGCGACGTGGGCTCGCAGCTCGACCTCACCCTCAAGGTTCATCGGCGCGTGCCGGTCGCCAAGCCATACGGTGCGCCGCCCGCGCGCCGCCGTACCGTGTGATCCCAGCGGCACGCGATGCCCGCATCGCTTAAGCTGACTGCATGGACCTCGTGCCCTGCGTTCACTGCCGTCGCCATGTGGGTGTGTCCGAGACGACGTGCCCGTTCTGTGCGCGTACCGTGTCGCCGCAGCGACCGCAGTTCGCGTTTGCGGGTCGATTGACGCGCGCTGCGATCTTCTCCGCCGCCGTGGTTGCGTGTGACTCCAAGAGCACTTCGAAGCCGGCACCCGCGCCGGAGCAGCACGAGCATGGCAGCGCCGCGGGCTCGGGCAGTGACGATCTCGAGAAGATGCTCGACAGCGACGGCCATGTCGTCGATCACCCGGCGGCGGTCGACGCGGCGGTTCCCGACGGTGCGGCGGTCGCTGAGGCGGCGGATGCGGGGGGGCCATCCGATGCGGGCGTGTTGACGACGAGCATGATCAAGCAGCGCGCGAAGGAGCTCGAGCGGCTGCGCATGCAAAAGGATCGCAAGCGCCAGGAGGATCTCGAGCGCAATAACATCAGGATCCAGGTCAACAACAAGCCCTACGGTGCTCCGCCCGCGCGTCGCCGCGTCGTGTGAACGCAAGGGCCGGCTTCGCCGGTCCGCGCAGCGCGGCCGCAGGGCAGCGCGGAGTTGATCTAGAATGAGCGCATGGACCTTGTCCCCTGCGTTCACTGCCAGCGCCACGTCGCGATCACGGAATCAACGTGTCCGTTCTGCACGCATTCGGTGGCACCGGAGCGGTCGCGCTTCGCGTTCGCAGGTCGGCTGACACGCGCGGCAATCTTCTCGGCCGCTGTGGTCGGGTGTGATTCGAAAGGGACCACGAAGCCGCCGCCGCCACCGCCGGAGCAACACCAGCAAGGCAGCGGCACCGAGGATCTCGAAAAGATGCTCGATGACAAACAGGTCGTCGAGCATCCCGCCATCGACGCATCGATCATCGACGGTGTGGCCGTCGCCGCCACGGCCGACGCGGGCGCGCCCGTGGATGCAGGCAAGTCACTCGCCGATGAGAAGCGCGAGCATCTCAGGAGGCAGATCGAACAGCACCGCTTGCGCCACCAGAGGGAGCTCGACGAACGGAAGCCTCTCGACCCCGTCGTCCCGGACCGGACCCAGAACATCCCGATGCCGTACGGTGCGCCCCCCGCGCGTCGCCGCTTGGTCTAGGATCGGGTCATGAGCGAGCTCTTGCCTTGTGGAGTGTGCCGGCGTCATGTGAGTGCCGGCGAGAGTGCGTGTCCGTTCTGCGGTGCGTCGCGCGAGGCAAGCACACCAGCGACCGCGCGCCTTGGACGATTGTCGCGCGCAGCGGTGTTCGCGGGCGCAGCACTCGCGACCACCGCGTGTGGCGGCAAGAAGCCGAAGACCGAGCCGGTCGACAATCACCAGCAGGCGTCGTCGGTCGATGCCGCGGTGCCCGAGACCACGACGACGACGCCGCCCGACAACAGCAACATCCCGATGCCGTACGGCGCACCGCCCGCGCGTCGTCGCGTCGTCTAATTACAGATCTTCGACAATAAGCTCGAACTTGCCCTGATCGAACGGCACGCCTGGTGCGCGCTCGATCTGGACCAGTCGTTCACGCTTGCCAGCGCTCTGCATCTCGAGCGCGCGGTGGTGACACCAGGGATTGTTGCCCGGTTTGCCGAGGATCGCTTCACCGGTCCACGTGCAACCCCCGAGGCAGACGTCGGCGTAGTAGCAGCTCTTGCAGTAGCCCCACAGCGAGTCGGTCGTCCGGCCGCGGTTGTAGCGCATCGCCGCGGCGCGCTCCCAGATGTCGACGAGCTTGGCATCGCGGACGTTGCCGCTGCCCCATGTTGCCGTCGCCATCGACGGACAACCCTTGATGGTCCCGTCGGCTTCGATACCGATGCCCCACACACCTGCGCCGCATCCGACGTGATGGCCGCGCGGCAAGGTTCCGCGCAGCGTGGTCTCGTGCGGTCCGAAGTAACCGACGTTGTTCCCGGGCCACAGCAGTACGTCCGCTTCCTTGCACCG
>JAYVWH010000335.1:0-3749 GCA_043786265.1 Kofleriaceae bacterium
CGCTTCACGCAATTCCTTCATCCAGGCGGCGGAGCACGTTCTCCGTCGGAGAACGCCGAGAACGTGCGGTTTTGATGCGAAGGTAGGGCTAGCGCGTCGCGCGCATGAACAGGTACAGCTGCTCGACCTGCTCGCGCGCCCACGGTGTGCGGCGCAGGAACTTCAGGCTCGACGCCACACTCGGGTCGTGCGTGAAGCAGCGAATCTTGATGCGCTCTCCGAGGTCGGGCCAGCCGTAGTGCTCGACCAGCTCCGTCACGATCTGTTCGAGCTTGATGCCGTGCAGCTGGTTGCTATTCGCCGGCACGTCAGTTCAGCTCGTCGTGCGGATCTGCATCAGCGCTGTAGTCGGGCACCGCGTTGATCAGGAAGTCCCGGGTGCGATCCCACGCGATCGTGGCGAGGTCGACCTCGGCGTCGTCCTCGGGTGCGATGACGAAGCGGTCGTTATCGGTCGCGTACGCCCAGGCGAACACGAGCACGTTGTCGGCGTTCGCGCCCTGCTCGAGCTCTGCGAGCTGCGCCGCGCTCATTGCGGCTCCACGCTCGGCGCGGTGAATCCCGAGATGCATGTGCAGCTGCTCGTACGGCACGGGCGACGCCGGCGGCGATGCGGCAAACAGGACAGCCGCGTAGAGCTTCGCGAGCACTGACGACGATTCGAGGAGCAGCGTTGCGGCCGCACCGATCGCGACGGCGGCGATGTGACCGTGTCCTGCGCGCTCGAGGTCGCCGATCGCGGCGGCGATGTCCGCACGATCGGTGGGATTGGCGACGACGCGCACGGTGTAGTCCTCCTCGAGGAGCTCACCGAAGGCGTCGTGAAGCCCGTCGCCGAGAAGAATGATGCCGCTCATGATGCGAGCTCCGAGAGTGCGCGAGTTGCGGTCGCAATGATATCGGGATTGCCATTCGCGAGCGCGACGACGGCGACACGAGGAGTGTCTTCATGCTTTCGTTGTAACGCGTGCCGAGCGGCGATCCGATATCAGCCCGGTATCACACGCGCCAACCCGCGGATTCGCTTAGAGTGGACGAGTGTCTCTGACCCGGCGCCACCTGTTCCGCGTGCTCGGTAGCGCGGCGGCGCTCACACAGCTGCCTGGATGTGGCGACAATCTCCCGGCAGTCGGACCGTTCACCGACGCCCAGCGGCGCGCACTCGGCGCATTCGCCGACGTGATCATCCCGCCCGATAACGAACCGGGCGGCCGGGTACTCGGTGCCGTGCCGTTCATCGAACGCATGCTCGCGGCGTTCGAATCGAGCCCGCCCGCGATCTTCGCGGATGGACCGTTCTCGGGCCGCACGCCCTATGCCGATGGCACGGTGCCCCCCAACGACTTCGCGCGATTCATGGAGCTCGACCGGGTAAGCGAGGCCGCGTGGCGCCTGCGCATCCTCGGCACTCCACCCGATGGCAGCAAGGTCCCGTCGCTGTTCGATCAGATCGTTGCCGGGCTCGATGCGGCGATCGCGCAGCATGGCGAAGATCTCGACGAGCTTCCGCTCGAGACTCTGAGCGATGTGTTCGACGATCAAAACGAGGACTGGCGCACCTTGATGCTCGAGCTCGTCACCGAGGCCGCGTTCAGCGCGCCTGAGTACGGTGGCAACGTCGGCCTCGCCGGTTGGCGACTGTGTCACTTCGAGGGTGACAGCCAGCCACTCGGGTACAGCCAGCTCGTCGGCACGACAAACATGGAGCGTCCCGAAGCACCGCTATCGACGGCGAACCCGGGCATGGACCCGGCGCCACTGGACAAGGAAGTACAGGAGCTGATGGCGCTCGTCGTCACATTCCTCGGCGGTCGCGTCGCGTGAGGAAGACCGTCTACGGCAACACGAGCCTGTCGGCATTCGATGCGGTCGTGATCGGCTCCGGCGCCGGCGGCGGCCCCGTCGCGTACGTCCTCACGAAGTCCGGCAAGAAGGTCCTCGTGATCGAGGCCGGCCCGTGCCACCTCGATCACCTCGACGATCCGGCGCGCGACATCGTGTCGCGTTCGTCCAACGACGAGCTCAAGGTCGAGCGTCGCAACTTCGTGTTGCAGAACGACGCGGTCGAGCCGCGCACGTGGCGCGAGACGGACGCCGATGGCGACCGCATCGAGAAGCTCACTGGCAACGTTCAGAACCTGCCGAAGACGGTCGGTGGCGGTTGCCTCCACGCAGATCTCAAGATGCCGCGCTTCGAGGAGGTCGACTTCCAGCTCGGCACGTTGCTCGATGTTCCGGGCACGAGCTTCGCCGACTGGCCAGTGCAGTACGACGAGCTCGAGCCGTTCTACGCGTGGGGAGAGCGCCTGCTCGGCGTGCAGGGCAAGATGGGCACCAACCCGTTCGAGCCGCCGCGCACCACCGATTACGTGATGCCGCCGAGCCCGCCGATGTACGGCAGCCTCGTCGTCGACAAGGGGCTGCGCGAGCTCGGCTATACGATGTATCCGTACCCGACCGCGGTGAACTCGATCCCGTACGACGGCCGGCCTGCGTGCGTGAACTGCGGGTTCTGCTCGAGCTATCCCTGCGCATCGAACGCGAAGGGCTCGACCGCGGTGACGATGCTGCGCAAGGCTCTGCTCAGCGGCAACTGCCAGCTGCGCGCCGAGACGCGCGCGGTGAAGCTGAGCGTCAATGGTGCAGGTGACGCGATCACCGGCCTCGAGGTGATCGACCCGACCGGTCAGCGCATGACCGTGACCGCCGACCGCTACGTGCTTGCCGCGAGCCCGATCGAGGACGTGCGGCTGTTGCACCTGTCGGCCGCAGGCGGGCTCGGCAACTCGAGCGGCTTGGTCGGCCGCAATTTGATGTTTCACTACCAGACGATCGCGCTCGGTGTGTTCGCCGAACGCGTGCACGGGTATCGCGGACGCGCCGTCGCCCACGGATTCTGCGATCTGCGCGGTGTGCCGAACGATCCGCAGCGCCCGCTTGGCGGCATCACGGAGATAAGTGGTGGTGGCTTGCCGATCGGTGAGGCCGCATTCTATCGCCAGGTGCTGTCGGTCGTACGCGCCGGTCGCTGGGACGGCGCGCTGTTCAAGAAGCTGATGCGACAGAGCCCGGGACGCGACCGCGTGATGGCGCTCGTGATGCAGGCCGAGGACGCGCCGCAGCTCAACAACCGTGTTGATCTCGATCCGAGCGTTGTCGATCTCGATGGGCTCCCGGTACCGCGCTGCACGTACAAGAACCACGCGTGGGAAGTCGACGCGGGCGCGTTCTACGAGCCCAAGCTTGTCGACATCTTGATCCGGTCCGGCGCGCGCTATGCGTTCCCGGCGCCGCGCGATCCGGTGCCTACCTCGCAGCACATCATGGGCACGCTGCGGTTTGGCAATGACGCTGCAACGAGCGTCTGCGATCCCAATGGAAAGTTCTGGGACATCGGCAACCTGTGGGTCAGCGACGGTGCGCTGTTCCCGACATCGAGCGGCTACAACCCGACGATGACGATCATCGCGCTCGCCCTCCGCGTTGCCGCAGCGATCGTCAATCCACCGTCCCCGGGGTCGGTGATCGACTAAAAACCGTGTCCCGCTGGCCACACCCGCCTGTGGGCGGATGGCCACGGTCGGTACGACCCTCGTCGATAGGGTCGCCGCGTCCCGGTTGGCGCCGCCTGTTCGTGGCGCCGAAGCCTCCCGCGGATTTGCCGCGGCGTTGGTTACTGACCTCGTGCGAGCGCGGCCTCGAGCTCGGCGATTCGCTTGCGTGCCGCCGCGAGCTCGCTGACCAGCTCG
>JAYVWH010000336.1:0-2375 GCA_043786265.1 Kofleriaceae bacterium
CTCGCGCGCCGACGCTATCGCAAGGGCGGGCTTGCGCAGCGCCGCCGGAGGCGGTGCGCAGTGATCGCAAGGGGCGGCTCTGCCGGTCCGCGCAGCGCCGCCGGAGGCGGCGCTGAGTCATTCGACTGCCCGCCACCGGATCAGCTCGTGGCTTTCCTTGGTGGTGAGCTCACCGAGGCGCGTGCGATCGCTGTCGAGGCGCACATGGACGAGTGCGGCGAGTGCCGCGCGGTGCTGTCGAACATGGCGCGCGGCGGGCCGCCACCGTCGCTGGGTCGCTATCGCATCGATACCGTCCTCGGGTCGGGCGGCATGGGCATCGTGTATCGCGGCTTCGATCCGCAGCTCGCGCGTCCGGTGGCGATCAAGGTCGTGCGCCGCGCGGGCGACGACGTGGCTGGCCGGGCGCGACTCGTGCGTGAAGCTCAAGCCCTCGCGCGGCTGTCTCACCCCAACGTCTGCCACGTCTACGACGTCGGTCAGCAGGACGAAGAGGTGTGGGTCGCGATGGAGCTGATCGACGGCGTGCAGCTGCGTCAGTGGGCGAGCGAGGGCCGCACCCACGACGAGATCGTTACCGCGCTGCTCGGGGCCGCCGAAGGCATTGCCGCCGCTCACAACGTGGGCCTGGTCCACCGCGACATCAAGCCCGAGAACGTGCTGGTCACGCGCGACGGCCGTCCGATCGTCACCGACTTCGGTCTCGCCCGTCACGAGGACGCGATCGACGTCAACGCTCCGACGGTGGCGAGCGATCCGCAGCTCACCGCGACGGGCGCGATCGCCGGAACGCCGGCATATCTCGCCCCCGAACAGCTGCTCGGTGATCCGATCGATGCGCGCGTCGATCAGTTCGCGTGGGCGGTGATGGCGTGGGAGCTGCTCACCCATTCGCGCCCGTTCCCGATCGTGTTCGCGGTCCGCGTCGAGGCCGTGCGCGCCGGCGTCGCGCAGCCGGCGAGCATGTCGAAGCACCTGTTCGACGCGCTCGCCAAGGCGATGGCAGCGGCGCCGTCCGACCGATTCTCGTCGATGCGTGCCTTGATCGACGCGGTGCGCGCGGCTCCCACGGAAGTGACCGCGCGGCCGATCGTTCCGCAACGCGGTCGCACCGCAGCGATCGCCGGGCTCGTCGTGCTCGGCGCATCGGGTGCCGCGCTGATCGCATGGAACAGCAAACCCGCTCCGCCGGCACCCGCGCCCGCGACAGCGCGCGCAGAACCAGTCGCACCAATACCTTCGCCCCCAGTGAACCCCGCGCCCGTCGAGCCGGTGCAACCCACGCCAACGCCCGCGGCTGCCGCACCGATACCCGCAACGTCGCCGACCAAGGCGAGGCCGGGAAGGTCTGGCCACAACGAGGTGGCGCTTGCAGCGCCCTCGCCTGCCCCGTCGCTGTCTCCGGCACCAGCGCCAGCAACGGCGCAGCTGCAGCAGGAGCCGTCCCCGCCGGTGCTCGCTCCCAGCCCACCGATCCCGTCGCGCGGCCGCTACTGCCGCAGCTGCCAGATCTCGTCCGCCGACGCGTTCTGCCGCATCCCGACCGATTTCGCGAACACCGGCTATCCGAAGAACTTCGATGTCGTTGACTGGGGCCAGGTCACCAAGGTCGAGGACGAGACCGGGACCTTCGGCGACGAGGCGATCCGCGAGACCATCATCACCGTGCGTGGCCAGCGCAAGACTTACCGCTTCGCCGCTGACTTCCTCGACAGCTACGTCGATACGCAGGTCGGTGCCTACATCGCGCTGTGTCCGGAGGATGCGAGCGACATCTACCGACTCTCGGGTGGGCCGACCGATCGCACACGAGCCGTGATCACGATGTCCGGTCCGCCAAAGACGCTCGTCGCGGCGAAGCTCGGCGCCAAGCATGTCTCGGATCTGTCGCTCGCAGCCGCGAGCTTGCACAAGCAGTTCGACACCCGCATCACCGAAGACGGCAGCTACATGATCCACGCGAAGATCTACGGCATCGACGGTCCGCGGTACCGCATGGACCGCTACTGGATGACGGTTCCCAAGGGGATGAAGAACGAGGACAAGCTCGACAGCAACAAGCTGGTGTGGCTTGTCGTCGACAACCTGAAGTTCGTCGAGATCGAGGGCAAGGACACGCTGGTCGTGCAAGCCGCTGCGATCCTCGACGATATCTTCCCGAACTAACCCCAGAGTTCGGCTGTGTTGATCAGCGCATCGACCTCGGTGTGTTGCTGCGTGAGCAGCTCGAGTACGTCGGTCGTTACACCTTTTCCAAGCAGCCGTCGGATGAAGTCCATGCGGCTGCTTCAAGTGCAACCGCGGGACCACGTGCCGGCTGTGACAGCGGCGCACGCCGCGCGCGTCAGCCTGCGAGCTCGGCCATGGTCGCGTCA
>JAYVWH010000337.1:0-2240 GCA_043786265.1 Kofleriaceae bacterium
GAGACGCTGGCGTTTGCGCTGGCTTCACTGCTGGCACAATCGATCGACGACTGGGAGTGTGTGTGCCTGGACGACGGGTCCACCGATTCGACGTTTCAGATCCTTCAGCACGCAGCTTCGCGCGACGCGCGATTCCGCGTCGAGCGCTTCGAGACAAACCGCGGGCGCGGAGCAGCGCGCCAGCGCGTCCTCGAGCTCGTCACGGGCAAGTACCTCGCGTTCCTCGACGCGGACGACTGGATGTACCCCGAACGTCTGCAGCACGAGATCGAGTGGCTCGAAATCGATCACCGCATCGCCGCAGTGACGGTTTGCTGCGCCGTCACCGACGGTGTCGACCGGCTTGTTGGCTTGATGAAACCGCTCGCAAGCCACCGCCTCCCGGAGGTCGCGATCTTCGATCGAATGCAATTGCCGCCGCTATTGTTTCCGGCGTCGATGATTCGAACCGATATCGCCCAGGCGACAGGATTCGATCCAGCGTTCAAGCGATCGCAAGACTCAGACTTCGTCGTTCGTGCGCTGTTCGATCGACACTACGCGCTAAGCTCGAAGGTGCTCTACGCGTATTCGAAGAGCGGCGCGAGTCTGGAGCGTTCGCTCGACGGCTATCGATATCGCATGCGCACGCATGCGCGCGGATTTCGCGATCACCCATTGGATGTCTCGCGCACGTTGGCCGCGACAGCGGGGAAAATGCTCGTGTATCGGGTCGCCGGGGCCATGGGAATCGAGCAGAAGCTGATCGATCGTCGCCATGAACCAGCCGACGATGAAACCCGGCGCGGATTCCCGATGGCACTGGAAGCGGTGCGAACGAAGCACCGCCAGTGGTACGGCTGAATGTGCGGCATCGTCGGCGAATGGCGCGCCGATAGCGGCCCCGTTGACGAACACTGGCTGATCACAGCCCGCGATCAGCTCGCGCACCGCGGGCCCGACGACGCAGGTGTCCACATCGGTCCTGGCGCGGGACTCGGCCACAGACGGCTCTCGATCATCGATCTCAGCCCGGCTGGTCGGATGCCGATGAGCAATGAGACCGGCGATGTATGGGCGGTCTTCAACGGCGAGATATACAACTTCGTCATTCTGCGTCGCGAGCTCGAGGCGGCTGGACACCGATTTCGCAGCCACACTGATAGCGAGGTAGTGATCCACGCCTACGAGGAGTGGGGAACCGACTGCTTCCGCCGCTTCGACGGGATGTTTGCACTCGCGATCTCGGACGAGAAGAACCGTAGGCTCGTGATCGCTCGAGACCTCGCTGGGGAAAAGCCGTTGTTCTATTCGCACACCCCGGGGCGCTTGCGATTCGCCTCGACACTGCGCTCGCTCCTGCCAGCGCCACCTACAATCGACGATGCGAGCCTACGGCTGTATCTCGAGCTCGGCTATGTGCCGGCGCCGTTGTCGCTCGCGCGCGGGGTAGCCAAGCTTCCTCCCTCGTCGTTCGCCGTCTTCCAAGCGGGGCAACAGCCGCAGATTTCGCGCTACTGGAAGCTCGAGTCGATAGCCTCGTCTACGTTGAACGTTACCTACGACGCCGCGGTCGATAAACTGCACGAGCTCCTGCGTGCCTCGGTCGCAAGTCGGATGGTTGCCGACGTACCGCTGGGGGCTTTTCTTTCTGGAGGGATCGACTCCAGCCTCGTCGTGGCGCTGATGGCAGAGGCCAGCAAGGAGCGAGTCAAGACGTTCACCATCGGCTTCGACGATCCTGCCGCCGATGAGAGCGAGCACGCACTCCGTGTTGCAGGCCATCTAGGAGTGTCGAATGAGCGTCTCGTCATGTCTGGGGCGGATGTGCTTGGCGAGCTCGATGCGATGACAGCGGCGTTCGACGAGCCGCTCGCCGACGCATCGGTGCTGCCAACCCTGGCCGTGGCAAAGCTCGCACGCCGGCACGTCACCGTCTCTCTCACCGGAGATGGTGCTGACGAGCTGTTCGGCGGGTACCGGTACTACGTCGGAACCGACGCGTTCGATCGCGTCGCGCGTTTCATCCCTTCGCGGCTTCGACGACTGATCGCTCGGGGAGCGTCGCACATTGGCGACCCGCGGATTGCACGGGCGATTCGTCGTGTCACTGCACGAGATGGTGCCGAATACTTCGCGCGCAGCGGCTTTCACCGTGGCGGCACAGCAGACACCAGCGCGGCGTACGTTCTAGGCTCGACGTCGCAATGTATCGAGGCGATCGCCGACGACGTGCGCGCGTTGCACGGCCCCATCGGTCA
>JAYVWH010000338.1:0-3966 GCA_043786265.1 Kofleriaceae bacterium
GCCTGAATGAGCAACGCGGCACGCAGCTGCTGGGCGAGGGCAGGGTGCTCGTCGAAGTGCGCCATCGCCTTGTCGCGGCCTTGACCGAGCTTGGCGCCATCGTAGGAGTACCAGGTGCCAGATTTGTCGACGAGGCCGAGCTTCTCGCCGGTGTCGACGAGCTCGCCGAGCTTGTTGATGCCGGTGCCGTACAGGATATCGAACTCGGCCTCGCGGAATGGCGGAGCCATCTTGTTCTTCACGACCTTGACCTTGCACTGGCTACCGATGACCTCGTCGCCGCGCTTGAGTGCCTGCTTGCGCCGGATGTCGAGGCGCACCGAGCAGTAGAACTTCAGCGCGTTGCCGCCGGTGGTCGTCTCCGGGTTGCCGTACACCACGCCGATCTTTTGACGAAGCTGATTTATGAAGATCACGATGGTGCGCGTGCGCGAGATGACCGCGGTCAGCTTGCGGAGCGCCTGGCTCATGAGACGCGCCTGAAGACCCATATGCGCATCTCCCATCTCGCCTTCGATCTCGGCGCGCGGCGTGAGCGCAGCGACGGAGTCGATGACGATCAGGTCGATCGCGCCCGTGCGCACCAGCGTGTCGCAGATCTCGAGCGCCTGCTCGCCGCAGTCGGGCTGCGAGATGAGCAAGTCCTCGAGGTCGACACCCAGCCGGCGCGCATAGTCGGTGTCGAGTGCATGCTCGGCATCGATGAAAGCGCACACACCACCGGCGCGCTGCGCCTCGGCGATCGCGTGCAGGGTCAGTGTGGTCTTGCCGGATGATTCGGGGCCATAGATCTCGATGATGCGACCGCGCGGCAGGCCGCCGCAGCCGAGTGCAACGTCGAGTGCGACCGAGCCCGTCGGGATGACATCGACGGCCTGTACCTCGCTTCCATCGAGCCGCATGATCGAGCCCGAGCCAAATTGTTTCTGGATCGCGCGCACCGCTTCGGTGATTGCCTTGTTCTTTTTCTCGTTAGACATGAATTCCTCCGCGCCGGCCCTCTCCACGAGGCGTGCCGCGCGCAAGCTCGCGAGAAGACTGGCGCGAAGGCGCCCAAATTGTCCGATGCGTCCGACCGGCGGACGCACGATGTCCGGCTGCCGGACAAATGCTTGCCGCGTCAGCTCGCTCGCACCATCGGTCTCGACCTCGACGAGCCAGCTCCACTCCATCTCGTGACGATCGAGCTTGTGACCCGCGCGATCGGTGAACGTCACGTTGCCTCGCGCGTCGGCGCACTGGGTGAGCGCGGCCTCGGGATGCGCAGGCAGAAGCATGCTCGCTGCAGCAATTGGCGGGCCGCGTCATGCGCGTGGAATCTCGATGAGGTAGCTCGGGCCAGGCGACCAGTCGGCAAGGTTCATCGTGCACGAGCGTGCGCGACAAGCGGCAACTCGAGTAGCCAGTCGCTCCTACCACCGACTGTCCTCGGTAACCACATCTACCGACACGGTCGATCGCTTGACCCGCATGGGGTCCAAGCCGCACCGTAAAGGGGGTGGAAAACGTCGCGGGCACGATGCTCGGTCGCTACCAGGTCATCAAGCACCTGGCGAGCGGCGGTATGGCCCAAGTGCTGCTCGCGCGATCGGGTGGGATCGAAGGATTCGAGCGTCACGTGGTGATCAAGCGGATCCACCGCGAACGCGCCACCGACGAGCAGACGGTGAAGATGTTCCTCGACGAGGCACGCCTCGCGGCATCGCTGCACCACGCGAACGTGGTCCAGGTCCACGACATCGGCCAAGAGGGCGGCGAGTACTTCTTCGCGATGGAGTACATCCATGGCGAGGATCTTCGACGACTACTCACGCATGTCGCGCGTAAGGGCGAACAGATTCCGCTCGCGCACGTCGTCACGATCGTCGCGGCGGCGGCGTCGGCGTTGCACTACGCGCACGAGCATCGCGGGCTCGGCATCGTGCATCGGGACGTGTCGCCAGCGAACATCTTGGTCGGCTATGACGGCACCGTCAAAGTTGTCGACTTCGGAATCGCGAAGGCAGCGTTGCGCTCGACGGAGACGCAATCGGGGACGCTGAAGGGCAAGATCTCGTACATGGCCCCCGAGCAGTGCATGGGGCAGTCGGTTGATCGTCGCAGCGACGTGTTCGCGCTCGGCATCGTGCTCTACGAGCTGCTCACGGCACGGCGGCTGTTCAAGGGCTCGAGCGACTTCCTCACGATGAGTCAGATCGTGGCTGGCAACATTCCTAATCCGGCCAACCACCGCAAGGACCTACCTAACGGCCTCGCGGACATCGTGCTGCGCGCACTCGCGCTGTCGCCCGCGAATCGCTACTCGACCGCCGAAGAGCTGCGCCTCGCACTCGACGGCTTTGGATTGCGCAGCTCGACCAGCGAGCTCGCCGACTACATGCTCGCCGTGTTTGGCCGTCGCGTCGAACCGTGGCTCGCCGAAGACGACGAGCCGGAGATCAAGGTCGACGTCGACTTCGACGGCCACGGGACCGGCATGGCCTCCGCTCCCGATCGCACGATGACGCCACCGCCCGGATCGCTCCTCGCGCGCGCCCGGCGCAAGGTCGCCGCGGCCGGCGGCATCCCGCTCATGCCGGCAGTGAGCATCGATCCCGTGTCTCCGGCGGTCGAGCAGAGCGTCGCGACCGGATCGTTAACGCCGATGGCCTGGAGCAAGAGCTCGCCCGCCGGCGTTCCTCGGCGACGTCGCCGCAATGTCGTGATCGGGGCGATCGGCGCACTCGCGCTCGCAGGTGGCGCCGTGCTTCTCCTGTCGTCGCGGGGTGGCGCACAGCCGGCTGCCATCCATCCCGCGGCTGCCGCGCCGATTGCCGAGCCGCCCCCACCGCCCCACGCTGCTGTCGTAGCGCCTGCGCCCGAACCGGTGACGGTCGAGCCCACGAAGATCGAACCGGTGGCGGTCAAGGCTCCTGCGAAGAAGAAGATCGTCCGCAAGAAGACTGGCACCAAGGGCGGCTCCACGAAGTGGGATCCGACTAAGCTGCTACCCGATTGATGCGGGCCGCGTTGTCATTCGCATGGCTGGTCGCGCTCGCCGGCATGGCTGCCGCCGATGCCAAGAAGGACGCGAAGCTTCATCTCGATCGCGCGGGCGCAGCTCACAAGGCTGGCCACTACGACGAGGCGCGCAAGGAGCTCGAGATCGCGTACACGCTCGATCCGAAACCTGCGCTGCTCTACGCGATTGGCCAGGTCGAGGTCATGCAGGGCCACTGCGACGAGGCGATCATCTTCTACCAGCGCTTCCTCGATTCGAAGCCCGGCGAGGCGCAGGCAGCAAAGGCGACCGAAGCAATCGAGACCTGCAAGAAGCTCGCGCCAGAGAAGCCGGTCGAGAAGCCGGTCGAGAAGCCGGTCGAGCCGGCCGTCGTCGAGAAGCCGATCGTGATCGCCAAGCCTGCCACGACCATCGTGACCTCGACCCGCCCCTGGTACACCGATGTCCTCGGTGACGTGCTCGTCGGTGGCGGGCTCGCCGCCGGGATCGTGAGCATCGTGTTTTACCGCAGCGCGCTCGCCACCCGCGACGATGCCGACAGCGTGATGGGCTACGACCGCTATGACGGGCTCGTGGCGGACGCCCACACGAAGCAGACGTACGCGATCGTGTTTGCAGCGAGCGGTGCGGCGCTGGTCACGACCGGCATCATCAGCTATGTCGTGCGCGATCGCCGTGTCGAGTCCCGCACCGTTTCGCTTGTCCCCACCACACAAGGCGGTCTGGTCACGTGGTCCGGCAGCTTCTGATCTCACTCGCTCTGGTGGCGGGCTGCGTTCGCGGCGGCGGTGCATATCGTTGCGCGACCGATGCCGAGTGCGCGTTCAACGGTGCAGCCGGCGTGTGCGAGGCGATCGGCTACTGCAGCTTCCCCGATCCGAAGTGCGACACGGGTCATCGGTTCGGTGAGCACGCCGGTGCATACGCCAACGATTGCGTCACGACCGTCGCCAACGGCGAGGTCT
>JAYVWH010000339.1:0-12087 GCA_043786265.1 Kofleriaceae bacterium
ATCGGTGGTCCCGGCCGCGATCGCATCGGCCCTTCGCGCGAGTGCGGCGAGCGGCCTCGTCAGGCGGGTCGCGAACAGCGCGCCGAGCGCGAGCGCGAGCGCGAGCGCGGCACCACCGATGATCAAGGTATCTCGTGTCGTACGCCGCGCGAGCGCGTAGGCCTCGCTCTCCGGCTGTTGGTGGAGGATCGCCCAGCGCACGCCCCGCAGCGACTGGTAGCTCGACAGGTTGCGATAGGCGGATACCCAGCCATTCGCTGATTGCGTGCCCTCGACCGACGATGCGAGCGCGCGGTCGATCACGAGATCGCGCCCGGCGAGCGAGCGCGCGGCGAGCGGTGTGGTGTCGCTGGTCGCGACCGGGACGCCCGTACCGTCGACGACGATCACGCGTGCACCGGGCCCCAGTCGCGCGGCCGCGATCGCATCGCGTACGAACGCGAGGTCGAGAGATGCGACGACCACGCCCATCAGCTCCCCGGTTCGCCCGCGCGCTTGCACGACCGCGTGCACGGTCGTCGCTGCGCCGGTGAACACGGCATCACCGATATACCCGCCGAAGCTGTGCGAGCCGATGTCGACGCCGGCAGGAACCGGGTCTCCATAGAGCAGCTTTCCATCGGGATCGAGGACACTCACCGTCTGCACGATCGGGACCTCGCGGCGGAGCCGGCGCAGCAGGAGCTGGGTCTCTCTCGCGTCACCCGGTGCGTCGGCCCACTGCGCGGCAGCGAGCGAGATCGTGCGCCGTGCACCCTGCAGCGTGCCGTCGAGTGCCGAGCCGAGCGCGCGGATGTGAGCGAGTGCACCGCGCTGCACCTCGTTCTCGACATCGTGTCGAGCGCGCAGGATCGCGAGCACGCCGACGACGACGGTCGGCACCATGGCCGCGAGCGACAGCACGAGCAATACCCGCCAGCGCAGCGACGATCGCTTCGGCTTTGCGGGCGCGGGGGGCGGTGCCTCGTCGTCGGTCACGGTGCCTTCTGTGCCGCGAGGCGGCGCCATCCACGGCGCACGCCGTCGATCGCTTCGGCAGGCGTGGCGTCCCCGGTGATCGCCGCGGCGAGGGCCGGGTTGAGATCGTCGAACAGCTGCGGCGTCAGCGGTGAGCGAGGTAGCGGCTCACCGGCGCCGAGCGCGGCGTAGATCGCGTGCACGAGTGGGGGCGCCGCGGCGAGCGATGCGGTGCGGGTGGGCACCGTGGCGAATGCTTCGGCGAACCGTCGCTGGACCTCGACGCCGGTCAGCTCGCCCGCGAGGCGCCAGCCCTCGGCGGGACGCTTCGCGCACGCGGGCACGACGAGCAGCTGTCCTCCGCGCGGCGCGTGGGCCAACGCCGAGACACTCAGCCGCTCGCGGTCGCGCAGCGCACCGACCTGCCACGGTCCCGTGATCCAGTATGCGACCTCGTGCGCGGTCCATCGGCGAATCTCGTCGGGCGCCTCACCACCGGCGGGCGGCGGCGGCGGTACCAGCTCGCCGAACAGTGCGGCGAACGCACCGACCGCACGCACCGCGCCGTCGTCGTCGATCTTGCCCACCGCGAGGTCTGCGCCGTTGGCGCGCAGCCACGGCACGAGCCAGTAGCCGTCGACGCGCAGCCCGAGCGGGTGCGGCCGGCCGGCGTGGCGCGCGGCGCGAGTCGCGGCGAGCAGGTCATCGATCGACGGGGTCTGCGGTGCGGGCGCGGCGCCGTCGCGAATGACGATCAAGCCATCGACCGTCGCGGGCAGTGCGGCGAGACCGGCTTCGGTGCTCGCAAGCGCGACCGCCTCGGGAAGCCAGTCGAGCTGCGCGAGTGCGGGTGGCACCGGTTGCAGCAAGCCCGCGGCGACGAAGCCGGGCAGCCAGGTCGCGTCGATCCGGATCAGGTCAGGACAGTTCGTGCCCGCGCGCAGGATCTCGCTGATCACCTGCTGCCCGCGCGCGAATGGCACGAGCGAGCTCTCGACGGCAAGCTCGCGGTCGGCGAGCGTCGCGTTGAATAGCTCGGTCTCCTCGGGACCGAACGTGTGCAGAAACCGGATCGGTGTCGGAGCGGTGTGCTCGGTGCTGCACGCGGCTGTCACGAGGGCGAGGGCAGGCAACATCCGCACGGCGTGCAGCCTACCGCGCCCCGCAGCAGCCAGCGCGTCTGACAGGGGCCGAGCTGCACCCCGCGCAAACCGCGACAGGATAAGATGCGGGTCTATGCGCAGCATGACCGGGTTTGGACGGGGGACCGCGACGCAGGGCAAAGTTCGCGCGACGGTCGACATCCGCAGCGTCAACCATCGCTTCCTTGACCTCAAAGTCCGTGGCGCGCCGCTGCAGCCCGTGCTCGAGGAGGGCGCTTCGTCGCGCATCCGCGCGAGGGTCGAGCGTGGCTCGGTCGCTGTGACGGTTCACATCATTCGCGAGGGCGAGGCGGGGTCGCGCATCGACAAACAGGCCGCGCGCGCGGCCCACTCGATGCTGACCGACCTCGCGCGCGAGCTCGCACTCCCCGCGCCCGACTTGGCGATGGTGCTCTCGCAGCCGGGCGTCGTGATCACCGGTGATGACCATCGTGACGAGGCTGACGATGCCGCCGTGCTCGCAGCGCTCGATGCCGCGCTCGTCCAGCTCGACACGATGCGCGATGCGGAGGGTAAGGCGCTCGCCAAGGATCTTGTCGGCCGCCTCGACGAGCTGACGGCGATCCGCACCGCGGTGAGCAAGCTCGCGGCAGATATTCCCGAGCGCACTCAGAAGAAGTTGCACGAGCGCCTCCGCCGGTTGGTCGCTGACGATGCGAGCGATAAGGCGATGGACCACTCGGGTTGGCTCGACCCCCAACGTCTCGCGCAGGAGGTTGCTGTGATGGCCGACCGCGCCGATGTCTCCGAGGAGCTGGTCCGCCTGGAGAGCCACCTGCAGCAGGCTCGTGCGCTGATTGCGGGGACCTCTGCGAGCGGTCGCCGGCTCGAGTTCCTCATTCAGGAGATCGGGCGCGAGCTCAACACGGTAGGCAGCAAGTCTGCGATCGCGGAGATCAGCTCGGCGATCGTCGAAGCGAAAGCCGTGCTCGAGAAGGTGCGCGAGCAGGTCCAGAACGTGGAATGATGCCGTCGTGAGCGGCCGCGGAGTCCTCGTCATCGTGTCGTCGCCTTCGGGCGCGGGCAAGACCACGCTGACGAAGCGCTTGCTGACCGAGTTCGCGGGCCAGATCGAGTTCAGCGTCTCGTACACCACACGGGCGCGGCGCCACGGCGAGGTCGATGGGCGCGACTATCACTTCGTCACGCTCGACAAGTTCGAGGACATGGTGCGCAACCACGCGTTCGCAGAACACGCGTACGTGCATGGCAACCGCTACGGCACCGCGCAGGCGCCGGTCGATGCGGCGCTCGACACGGGTCGCGACATCATCTTTGACGTCGACTGGCACGGCGGTGCGACGCTTGCCGCGATCTGGCCGCAGGATTCTCTGAAGATCTTCATCCTGCCGCCCGACATCGCGACCCTCGATGCTCGCCTGCGACAGCGTGCGACAGATGCGGCAGACGTGATCGAGCGTCGTGTACGCAAGGCACACGAGGAGCTGGAGCACTACGACGAGTACCAGCACCTCATCGTCAACGACGACATCGAGCGTGCTTACGCGCTGTTGCGCGCCATCTACCTGACCCGCCGGTACGGTGTAGTCGATCGCACCGACGTCTCCTACCCGCTTGCGCAGCTCGCCGAGCTCGTCAGTGTGAACCGCGACGCCGAAGCACACGCCAAGAAACTGATCGGCCGTTAGCGTGGGCTAGCGTCTCGGCATTCCTCTGCAGTTGACGGCAGCGAGGGGAGGGGACAATCTGAACGTATGTGGGGCCTTCGTGTGTGGGTCGTGGTCGCCGCACTGGCCGGAGCGGGTGCGTGCAGTCGCACGTTCAAGGGGCACGCGGTGCAACCAAACCCGCTCGCGAACCAGAACGAGACGCTGCGCGAGTCGGAGAAGATCACGATCGTGCGCGGCGACATGGATCTCGAGGAGCCCGATCCAGCGAGCGGCGCGGGCACGGCCTCGGCCGTTCGCAATCATCACTATCCGCTGCTCAACGAGGCGCGCTTCACGATGGTGTCGCGCGACCGGCTGCGCTTCCACGTGCAGATCGATCACAAATGGGAAGAGTACGCAGACCTCAACAACTGGGAGGTCATGCTGGTCGATGACAAGGGTCGCGCGTGGCTCCCCGAAGCGGTCGAGCACCAAAATACGCGCGTGATCACCACGATGTGGGATCGCGAGCAGCGGTCGGCCATCTGCGACTCGCGGGGCCGCGACGCAAATAGCAACTGCTACAGCACGGTCGGTTACCGTGAGGATGGCTGGCGCCGCCGCCAGACCCTGGGCTCGCTCTCCGTCTATCGTGGCAAGGCTGACTTCGTGTTTTATCAGCGTGATCTGTTCTCGGTGAACGTCCGGTCGCTCAAGTTAGTCGTCAAACGACCGGGCGAAGCCTTCGAATTCGTCTGGCATTTCCAGGACAGCGTCGCTACTCAGTGATGCGCTGCGGCACACGCGTGGTACCTTAGAGGTCTCACCGCGTTGTTCGTCGCAGTCGTATCGTGATGCACCAGCTCGATCAGATTCTGAGTGAGGTGGCCGGCTACCACCCGGGGGCCGATCTGAGCATGATCCGCCGTGCGTATCAGTTCGCGGCTGCGGCGCATGACGGCCAGACGCGCAAGTCGGGCGACCCGTACGTCACCCATCCCCTCGCCGTCGCGCAGGTGATCGCCGAGCTCAAGCTCGATGTCGCCAGCGTGTGTGCGGGTCTGCTCCACGATTGCGTCGAGGACACGAGCGCCACGGTCGAGCAGCTCGGCGAGCAGTTCGGCAAGGAGGTCGCGTTCCTGGTCGACGGAGTGACCAAGCTCGGCAAGCTGCCGTACTCGACGCGCGAGGAGCAGCAGGCGGAGAACTTTCGCAAGATGCTGCTCGCGATGGCGCGCGATATCCGCGTCATCCTCGTCAAGCTCTGCGACCGCCTCGACAACATGCGCTCGCTCAACCACCTGCCGCCCGAGAAGCAGGAGCGCATCGCGGCCGAGACGATGCAGATCTACGCGCCGCTCGCGAACCGGCTCGGCATCCAGTGGGTCAAGGTCGAGCTCGAGGACCTCGCGTTCCGCTACCTCCACGGTGGCGAGTACGAGCAGCTTGCGACGGAGATCGCGAAGTCACGCGGCGAGCGGCTCGAGTACATCCACCACGTCGAGAAGCTGATCCAGAAGGAGATGACCGACAACGGCGTCCCCTGCGAGGTCATGGGGCGAGCAAAGCACCTGTGGTCGATCTACGCGAAGATGAAGCGCACGCAGCGCCCATACGAGGAGATCCACGACTCGATCGGCTTCCGCGTGATCACGGATACGCAGATGCACTGCTATCAGGGGCTCGGCGTGGCGCACCAGGCGTGGACGCCCATCCCGGGCCGGTTCAAGGACTACATCGCGCTGCCCAAGCCGAACCTCTATCAGTCGCTGCACACCGCGGTGATCGGTCCCAAGGGCGAGCGCATCGAGGTCCAGATCCGCACCAACGAGATGAACCTCGTCGCGGAGCACGGCATCGCCGCGCACTGGAAGTACAAGGAGGGCAAGCCACTCGCCCTCGAGGACGACAAGAAGTTCGCCTGGCTGCGCCAGCTCATGGAGAGCCAGAAGGAGCTACGCGATCCGACCGAGTTCCTCGAGTCGGTCAAGATCGACCTGTTCGGTGACGAGGTCTACGTGTTCACACCCGGCGGCGACGTGAAGGCTCTCCCCAAAGGGAGCTGCCCGATCGACTTCGCCTACGCGGTGCACAGCTCGATCGGCGATCACTGCTCGGGTGCGCGCGTCAACGCCATGATCGTCCCGCTGCGCTATCAGCTGCGCAACGGCGACACGATCGAGATCATCACGAGCCCGAACCAGAAGCCGAACAAGGACTGGCTCAAGCTCGTCAAGACCACGCGTGCGCGCACCAAGATTCGCTGGCTGCTACGCCAGGAGCAGCGGGACAAGGCGGTCGCCCTCGGCACCGACCTGCTCGACAAGGCCCTGCGCAAGCACGACACGACCCTCGCGTGCGCCGAAAAGCAGCTCAAGGTCGCGGCCGAGGAGCTGCGGTGCCAGAACGTCGACGAGCTGATCGTCCAGGTCGGCTACGGCAAGATCACGGTGCAGCAGGTGCTCGAGAAGGCACTCCCGTCGCTCGCCAAGAAGGAGAACGAGGTCGCCCCGAAGGCCGAGTCGATGCTCAAGACGCTGCTGCGCAAGGTCACGCGCCGCACGTCGTCGAGCGGCATCAAGGTCGCTGGCGAGGAGGACATCCTCGTCCGCTTCGCTAAGTGCTGCTCACCGCTACCGGGCGATCCGATCGTCGGCTTCATCACCCGTGGTCGCGGTGTCACCGTGCACCGGCGCGATTGCGACAAGGGCCTCGATCTCGATCCCGATCGACGCATCGAGGTCGAGTGGGATGGTCAGAGCAAGGCGCAGCACGAGGTCGCGATCCAGGTCCTGTGCGCGAACAAGCCTGGCCTGCTCGCGAACATCTCCCAGTCGTTCACCGACCAGGGCGTCAACATCTCGCAGGCCCACTGCCGCGCGACCGAGGATGGCCGTGCCGTGAACACGTTCCACGCCAGCGTGCGCGACCTCGATCAGCTCAAGCAGGTGATCCGGTCGCTGTCGCGCATCAAGGGCGTGTTCAGCGTCGACCGCGTCTCCGCCGATACAGGTGCCTGAGCGTCAGGTCGCGAAGGCGATGATGACGATGACGATTCCGACAACGCCCAAGGCGATCGCGGCCATCAGCCACTTTGGCAGGCCCTTCATCTCACCGATCAGCTCGTCTTCGGAGACCTTCGTCAGGCTCTGACTCGCCTTGGAGGCGGCCTTCTGGTCCTTGAGCGACGGCATCATCTGCGTCGCGCCGGTGCGCAGGCTGTACTTCTCTTTGTCGCCGCGCGTGATCGAGCCGTCGTCGTTGTAACGCTCGTCCATCGCCTTCGAGTCGGCCTTGTCGTTCGCGGCGTCCTTGCCGGTGCGGGCGCGCTCCTCGGCGGCGGCTTGCGCGGCTTGCGCGTCGAGGTCGCCCTTCTTGAACCACATCGTCTCGCGGAACTTGCCCTTGTCCTCCGCGCCGCCAACCTTGCGCTTGCCACCCGCGGCAGCCGCATTCGCGAGTACTTGCGGCGACGCGACAACGGGTGCGGCCAGAACCGGGGCCGCAACGACGGGTGCTGCAACGACGGGAGCCGCCACGACCGGCGCCGCCACGACAACGGATTGTGCCACGACCGCGAGTGCTGCCGCGGCCGCAGCAGCAGCAGCGGCGTCAGCGGGCGATGCCCACGGCGACCGCTGGGGCTCGACGCCGGACGGCGGCGTCAGCGGCGACATCGCCGACGGCGCCGATGCGAGTGCGTGGGCCATTCCAGCGCCGGGCTGGTAGTCCATCGGCGGGGCCGACTGGATCGTCGCCTGGCCAATGCCGAGCGTCGTGGCTGGCGGGGCGGCAGCAGGCGCAGGCATTGCGGCGGCGGCCAACGCTTGCACGGGACTGACCGCGGGTTGCGGATTGATCGTCGGCGCCGACGCGATACCGGGCAGACCATTCAGCATGCCCTTCACGCCGAGCAGCGTCTGCACGAGGTCGCCCTTGGGTCGAACGTTTGCCTTGCCCATCGCCATCGTCGCCTTGAGCTCGATGACCTCGCCGTGACCGACGCGCTGAACCTCGTCGACGAACTGGCGAACCGTGAGGAAGCGTTTCGTCGGGCTGCGATCGAGCGCGCGCATGATCACGCCTTCGATCGGCTGCGGAATCGGGACCAGCTGGGATGGCGGCTTGATCGCGCCGTTGACGTGCAGCTGATGGACTTCCTTTGGTGCGCCGGCGAACGGCGTCTGCCCGGTGAGCACGTAGTAGTACAGTGCGCCGAGGCTGTAGAGATTCGAGCGCTGGTCGACCGGTCGGCCCTCGACCTGCTCGGGTGCAACGAACTCCGCAACGCCGGGAATTTTCTCGTTCGTCGGTACCGGCAGCGAGAAGTTGATCAGCTTGATGTCCTGACCCGCAAACAAGATGTTCTTGGGAGCGAGGTCGCGATGCACGACGCCGACCTGCGCGGCCTCGATCAATGCCTCGCCGATCAACTCGATAAGATTCGCAGCTTGATCCTGCGGCAGCGGGCCACGCGCGCCGATCGCCTCGGCCAACGTTTGCGCGCCATCGAGCAGCTCGATCGCGAGCCACGTCTCGTCACCGCGCTTGCCCGAGCCGAGCACCTGACACACGCCCGCGCTCTTCACCCGCTCGAGCTGCTTCAGCTCGCGCTCGATGCGCTGGGCGACGCCGGGCAGAGCCATCACGGCGGGCGCGACGATCTTGATGACGCACGTCTTACCGGTCGCTTTGTCGACCGCTCGCTGGACCGTCCCCGTACGAGATCCCCCGAGCCTCTGCCCGAGGTCAAACTTGGACGTCAGCGCGTCCTGACCCGCGGCCGGGGCCTCCAGCGGGACGAGCCTGGCTGCGTCGACGGGACAGAAGTTCGCGTCGTCGCTGAAATGTTTCTGGCACTTGAGACAGAGCTTCATCCGGACGTCCCCCGAGGGGATTGCAACCTAGCACACGACTAGGCTAGAAACCCCGGTCTCCACAAAGGATCCTGCCATGGCCTCGAACACCAAAGCGACCACCGTCAAGCGCAAGAACCGTCAAGAAAAGGCGGGTCGTCGCCGCAAGAACAAGCTGGCGAGGAAGTCGACGGCGTCGATGACCGAGCTATTCGCCGGTCTCGGTGAGCCCGGCAAGCCCGCTCCTCGTCGGTAATCGACCCCAACTGGCGGGCCGGCGGGTCGTGCCCGAATGATCCGTCCGTTGCGTAGTTCGTGCGTCGTGTCGACATCGCGCGACGCCCAAGAACAAAGCTGCGCTTGCCGTGGCAATTCTGAAGGATGTCGCTGAGACCGACGGTCCGGGCATCTCGTGGCGCGCATACGCGAACGCCGCCGAAGCCACGCTGTGGCAGCGCAAGCGTGCCGAGCTCGATGCCATGGCTGGTACCCGAACGTGGCCGTGGTGGCTCCCTGCCAGGTCCGACCACTGATGCTCGATCAGTGGTGGGTTCTCGGCGAATGGCAGCGTAACCCACCGTAATTGCGGCGGTTCCTTGGTCGCCATCCATGAAATCGCTCGTCGTCGCGCTCGCCCTCTCCTCACTCCTCGTCAGTTCAGACGAGCGAGATCACATGCGCGCGCGTCGGATCCGCCGCGCCGATGCTCACGCCACCTGCGAGATCGATCTCGCCCTTCACGCACATCGCGGCCGCCTCGACGACGAGATCAGGATGCGGCCCCGCAACACCGACGAGCGTCACCTCGCGCGCGATCACATCCGGCCCCAGCGCCGGCGTCGGTCCATCGGCGAGCACGGTCAGCGTCGCGCGCGGTCCCGCAAGCGCAGCCGCACGCGCGAGCTCGCGCGCATCGGTCACGATGATGCGCCACGGCCGTGCACCCTGGCCTTGCGCGGCGATCGCGGCGGCCACCGTTGACTTCAGCGCGGACTCACCGTTGACGGCCGCCGCACCCTTCGCGAGCAGCCAGTCGCGCCATTCCGTGGGCTCACCGTCGCAAAGTCGATCGACGATCACCGTCGGTGTGATGCCTTTGGCGCGCAGGATCTCGACGAGAAAGCGCGTGATCGCGTTCGTGCCCACGATGACGACGGGCTCGCGCGCGGCGAGGCCGGTGCGCGCATACAGTGTGTAAGCGGTGGTTACGTCACCGGCGACGGCGGCAGCCGCGGGCAACGGAAGCTCGAGGCCATCACCGAGCGCGACCGTCCAGCGTGACGCGACGCGCAGGCGCGACGGCACCGGCAGCGTGCGCACGGTCGCGAGCGGGCACACTGTCGCGCCACCGCGGCGGCATACCTCGCACTGGCCACACGCATCGCGTGGGCCGACGAGGACACGCTTGCCGAGCAGCACGGCAGCGCCTTCACTCGCATCGTCGACGCGGCCGACCGCCGCGCCCGTGGGTTGAGCAGCCTCGACGGCAATGCCGACGAGCTCGAGCGCGAGAGACTCGGGTTTCACCAGTCTTCGCGGTCGTTGCCCAGGTCGGTCTCGGTCGGGCGCTCCGGCGCTCCACCGGTTGCGGTCGGCTCGGGAGCGGGCGCGCCACCAAAGCCGACGGCGAAGTCGCCGCCCTCGCCCTCGCCCTCGTAGGCCTCATCGTCGAGGATCTCGTCTGCGACCTCGAGCGGCTCGGCCTCCACAGCAGCCACCGGCATACCGGGGCGCGAAGCGGACGGCGGCGGGGCGGGCGGCGGTGCACCACGGTTCGGACCCGAGCCTGGCTTGCCCTGGGCTTGATGGTGAGGACCCGAACCAGGCACCGGCGTCGGGCCCGAAGCCGAGCCACCGACCGTGCTCACCGGAAGGCCCTGACGGGCGCGCCATGCAGAGAGCGCCGCGACGAGATCGTCGTACGGAATCATGGAGGCCACGATACCACGTGGTAGAAGCCGAGCGGTTCGATGAGCGCGATCAAGCTCCACACCTCGCCGGTCATCCCAAGCGAAGGTTTCGTACACGGTTTCCCCGAGCGCAGTGGTGGTGTTTCGACCGGTTTGCGCTCGTCGCTGAACCTCGGTAAGCGCTGGGGTGATGACGAGCAGAACGTCGAATCCAATCGTCGCTTGCTCGCCACCCACGCCGGCTACGATCCGGAGCAGCTCCAGATCATGCGCCACGTTCACGGGACATCCGTCTGGCGCGTCGGCGAACCGCTGCCCGATCCCGCCGAGTTCGACGGCCTCGTCACCGATCGTGTGGGGCCCGTGCTCGGCGCATTCGCCGCCGACTGCATCCCACTCCTGTTCGCCGACCCGGTCGCGCGCGTGATCGGCTCGGCCCACGCCGGCTGGCGCGGCACCGTGAATGGCGTCGCGGCCAATGTCGTCGCGCGCATGGTCGAGCTCGGCGCGACGCCCACCAACATCCGCGTCGCGCTCGGTCCCTCGATCGGACCCGAGTGCTTCGAGGTCGGCCCCGAGGTCGTCGAGCAGTTCCGCGCCGCGTTCGGCGACGTTCCCGGCATGGTCGTTCAGGGCCCTGCGAAGGAGCACGTCGATCTGCGCGTCGCGATGCGAACGCAGCTGGAGCGCGCCGGTATTGCTGCCGAGCATATCGACAGTGCGCCCCCATGCACGAAGTGCGAAGGGGAGCGGTTCTTCAGCTATCGCCGCGATGGCAAGGACGGCGGCGTACACATGGGCTTCATCGCCCTGCGCTGATTACTGGCAAGCGCCGACGGCGTACGTCGTGTACGACGTGAACGTCACGTCATCGTACGCATCGGTCGCGGTCACGCACTGACCGGCCGCTGCCGCGAAGCCGTACTGCGCGGGGCTGGTCTCGACCGACAGGCTACCAGTGAGGACCTCGACAACATTGCCGAGCGAGGAGCCGCGCAGCGAACCGTCGAGCTGGACGCGCGTCACGTCGTAGACCGGTAGCGCGTCGCCGAGCACCCCGTGGTCCACGGTCGTGCGCAAGTCGAGGCGGGGCGACACGGCGAGGGTCTCGTCGCCAGTGGTCGCATCGACCGAGATCGTCGCGTCGAGCTTGCGACCATCGGCCGGGTTGAGGTCGATCGTGAGTCCCTGCTGGCCACCGACGCTGACGGTGGTCTGCGTCGAGCCGAGCGAGATGTTCTCGAGGGTGAGCGTCGTGCCGTCGAAGCTCGCGTTGACGGTCGCACCACCGAGCGCGATATCGGTCGCCGCCGGATCGAGCGAATCGCCGGGGATGTGCGCAGTGGTCGCGCCGAGGCCGAGACCGAAGCTCGCCGACGGCACGTTGCCGTCGAGGTCGAGTGCGATGATCTTGCCGGCGGCCGACGTGAAGCGCGTTGCGGCGTCGCCATCGAGGTCAACGCCGGCGGCCGCGAGCTTGATCGCGAGCGCGCGGTCGAACGACAGCGAGATGCCCGCGTGCGCAGGGCCCTTGATCTCCAGCGCGCCGGTGACCTGTCCCGACAGGTCCGCGTTCGGTGCAGTCTCGCCG
>JAYVWH010000340.1:0-4286 GCA_043786265.1 Kofleriaceae bacterium
CTGGTAGTGGGACTGATGCCACAATCGACGCAGAGGGCGACGACGATCCGCAACTCGACGCCGCCATCAAGCTAGGGAAGATGGCGCTTCGTGGAGTGAACAAGTAGTCGGCCTGCACGGTTGTTTTTGCTGACCTGTTTTTCTACCGTCTAGCGCGGGGACACATCGCACGATGTTCAAGCTGGTGATCCAGGATGACGAGGGGAAGACGACGGTCGTCCCCTTGATCCGTGACGAGATCACGATCGGACGCAAGGAAGGCAACACGATCCGGCTCACCGAGCGGAACGTCTCGCGCCGCCACGCCCGCATCCTCCGCAACAACGGCGAGGTCCAGATCGAGGACCTCAACAGCTACAACGGCATCCGCGTCAACAATGCCCGGATCGCAGAGCGCGTCTCGCTGCGGATCAGCGATCAGGTCCAGATCGGCGACTACAAGCTCTACCTCAAGGCCGAGGGTGTCGAGCAGATCGACGACGCCCGCACGATGCCGATCGAGCGCATCGATCAGGGCCTGCCGACCGAGGTCATGCCAGCGGTCGCCGCCGCCGCCGCAGCCGTCGCTCCGACGGTCCAGGCCCAGCCGCTGATCGCGCCCGCGCCGATCCCCGGCACGCCGCAACCAAATCGCTCGCCGGCCGCGGTCGCAGACACCGACCCCAATGGGCGCCCGGTAGCCACCGCCGCGCAGGTCGCCGCGCTCACGCAGCCGGCCGGCTACGGCAAGCTCGCGATCGTGTCGTCGAACTTCGCCGGCAAGGAGTTCGATCTCACCCGGCCGCAGATGATCATCGGGCGCACCGACGAGAACGACATCGTCGTCAATCACCGGTCCATCAGCCGCAACCACGCCAAGGTCACGCGCGATCCCGACACCGGTCGCTACACGATCAGTGATCTGCAGTCGAGTAACGGCGTACGGGTCAACGGCCAGGACTACGGCAAGGTCGAGATGCGCCGCGGCGATACCGTCGACCTCGGGCATGTTCGGTTCCAGTTCGTCGAGCCGGGCCAGGACTTCGTGTTTGCCCGCGACGCGGTGATCGCAGACATCTCCGGCGGCGGCAGCAAGCGGGGCCTGCTCGTCGCGATCATCCTGGGTGTCCTGGTTCTTGGCGGCGTGGGGGCGCTCTTCGCGTTCAATAACAAGAAGGGCCCTGACGTCGTTCAGAAGCAGGGCAGCGGCACCAATGGCCAGGTCGGTCCGGGGTCGGATCTCGTCGCGAACAACGGCGGCAGCGGCAGCGAAACGGTCACCAACAACGGCAGCGGCGAGCACGCCGTGACGCCGGATGTCCCGGCGGACGCCGCCGACGTCAGGCCCGACGACGCCGCGGGGCAGCTCAAGATCGAGTGCCAGCAGGCCGCGAACGACCGCAAGTGGATCGACGCCAACCGGTGCGCCGACCGCCTCACCGCTCTCGATCCGACCACCTCGAAAAAGCTCAAGGCGGCCTACAAGAGTGAGATCGCGAGCGACAACGCGAATACCGACCTCACCACCGCGATTGGCAAGAGCAACTACGCTGGCGCCAAGAAGGAGCTCGCGAAGATCCCGGAGGAGTCGGTCTACCGCCAGGAAGCTCAGAAGGCGTTCGACGACTTCGAGAACAAGAAGGCCGACCTCTTTCGCGACAGCGCCAGCGCGCTCAAGGCGCGGAACAAGTGCGCGGACATCGACCGCCTGGTGAACGACGCTCGCGACAACGGTGGGCCCAAGGCTGTCGCCGAGGTCGTGAAGCAGAAATGCGCCGCCGGCGGCAACACGGGCGGCAACACGACGGTGGTCGTCGCCGAGAAGCCGGACTGCTCGGCGAAGATGCTCGACGGTACGCTCGCTTGTAGGAAGCAGTTCTGCAACGCGAACCCCGAGAACGACGCCTGTAACAGCGGTCAGACCCAGGTCAAGGCGCCCGACAACTGCGATGCCGAGGCGTCGAAGGAGAAGGGCATGACGAACATCAACATGGGCCAGCACGCGGCCGCCCTCGTCCAGTTCGAGGCCTCGCTGCGCTGCAAGGACGACCCATACGTCAAGACGCTCGCGTTCATGGAGTCCTGCGCCAGCGGCAACTCGGCGAAGGCCAAGGTCTACTACAAGAAGCTGACCCCGGCGCAGCAGAGCAAGTTCGCCCAGATCTGCATCCGCCAGAAGCCGCCCGTCCTCTACCAGTAACTGAACGTTACGGCGGAGGAGGTTTGAGGACCGAATCGTCCGAATAGGCCGATCTGGGGATTCGCTTGTGTTGCCGCTTGTTTGACCCAGGGATCGGGTTGGTGTAACCACGGCACTACTTGGGTGCACTAGCTCCTTGGCTACATGTCCGGAGGCCTTCCTGTGATTAGAACTGTTGGTACGGCGGCACTCATTCTCGCGGCGCTCAGCGCGCCGGTGGCGGCGCAGCAGGGTGGCGACATCCCGCTCGATACGTTCAGACCCGCGATGGATTCGCGCGGCTATCTGACGGTCAATGCATCGCAGGTCCTCGGTCACAAGGAGCTGTCCTTTGGACTGGGCTCGCTGGACTGGGGCACCAAGATGCTCGGGTTCGGCGACAACAGCGCCTGCGATAGCAGCAGCGGCACCGCTTGTTACCGGATCAACAACATGGTGACCGCGACGCTGATCGGCGCGTTCGGTCTCAAGGCGGGACCGGCCGAGCTCGAGTTCGGCGTCAGCGTTCCGTTCGTCATCATGGATGGCGACCGCGGGCCGGACAACCTCGGTGATCCGGGCACGCCCAACGACGACCAGCAGTTCAAGCTCTCGGGCCAGGGCGTCGGCAGCATCGGCCTGCATTTCAAGACGCGCTTCATCACGACGAGCCGCCCGCCGCACGTCGGCCTCGGCGTGATCGCCAGCGTCTATCTGCCCTCGACGGATCCGAAGAAGTCGTGGCTCGGCGAGCGCAAGGTCGTGCCGCAGATCATCGGCATCCTCGACAAGGAGTTCGGCGATCGCGGTCAGCTGCGCCTCGCCGTCAACGGCGGTATCCGCATCCGCGGGACCGAGACGTTCACGGACAACGACACGTCCAAGGGCGCGCCGACGACCGGCAAGTCGCTCACCGCGAGCGCCGAGATTCCGTTCGGTGCCGCTCTCGCCTACGCGATCTCGGTGCAGAAGTTCGACGTCGTTGCCGAGCTGATCGGCGCGGTGCCGGTTGGCACTCACGAGAACTACATGCCGCTCGAGGCGATCGCGGGCGTGAAGCTCTACCTCGCGCGCAACTCGTTCCTCTCGCTCGGTGCCGGCCGTGGCCTGCTGCCCGCGCAGGAGAACGGCGCGAACCCGAACCTGCGCGCGTTCATCGGCATCGTGTTCGAGCCGAACATCGGCGACCGCGACGGCGACGGCATCAAGGATGACGTGGACAAGTGCCCGGATGACCCGGAGGACTTCGACCGCTTCGAGGACGAGGACGGCTGCCCCGAGCCTGACAACGACCGCGACGGCATCCTCGATGTCGATGACAAGTGCCCCAACATCCCCGAGGACAAGGACGGCTTCCAGGACGAAGACGGCTGCCCCGAGGGCAACAAGAACGATCGCGATGGCGACGGCATCCTCGACGATGTGGACAAGTGCCCGGATGACCCCGAGGACTTCGACCAGTTCGAGGACGAGGACGGCTGCCCGGATCCCGACAACGACAAGGACGGCATCCTCGACGTCGACGATCTGTGCCCGAACGACCCCGAGGACAAGGACGGCTTCGAGGACGAAGACGGCTGCCCGGATCCCGACAACGACAAGGATCGCATCCTCGATAACGACGACAAGTGCCCCAATGAGCCCGAGACCTATAACGGCTTCGAGGACGAAGACGGCTGCCCGGATCGTGGTCGCGTCGTCGTGACCGACACGTCGATCGAGATCCTCGACATGGTCTACTTCGAGTACGACAAGGCGATCATCAAGAAGGAGTCGTACGACATCCTCGATGCCGTCGCCTCGACGATGCAGGGCAACCCGAGCATCGCGCTGATCGAGATCCAGGGTCACACCGACGATCGCGGCAACGACGCGTACAACCTCGACCTGTCCGATCGCCGCGCTGCCGCGGTGAAGACGTACCTCGTCGGCAAGGGCGTCGAAGACAAGCGCCTGACCTCGCAGGGCTACGGCGAGACGCAGCCGCTGATTCGCGAGTCGAACGAGAAGGCGTGGGCGAAGAACCGCCGCGTCGCCTTCCTCATCATCAAGCGCGCGTCCGACTAAGCATCGGAAGTATCGCTTCAAGGAGCGCCCGTCCGGCCCGATGCCGCGACGGGCGCGCTGC
>JAYVWH010000341.1:0-7533 GCA_043786265.1 Kofleriaceae bacterium
GGGACATCGCCGTGTGCTCGTCGGAGTTGCCGAGCCCACCACGTTGGATCCACGACGGCGCCCGACGCCGCATGGCACGCACGACACCGGCTCGGCACCGTTCACCCGCCGTAGCCGAAGGAGACCCTGTGTCCGACGATTCGCTCCATCCCCGCGACCACGCCGAGGCGGTCGCCCTATTTCGCGCCGAGGTCATCGGTACCCTGGCTCGTCGCGAGCTTTTGCGCGGCGAGCTCGCCGTCGCGATCCGTGAGCTGGCCAAGCTGCGCTACCGGCCGCCCGGCCGGCGCGCCACCAGGTGCTACGGCGTCTCGACGTTGCAGCGTTGGTACTACGCCTACCGGCGCGGTGGCCTCGACGCCCTCAAGCCCGACGCCCGCTCCGATCGCGGTCGTGGCCGCGAGTTGACCGTCACGCAGCGATTGCTGCTACTCGACATCCGCCGCGAGCATCCGACCGCGTCGGTGCCGCTTATCCTGCGCACGCTCGTCGCCGACGGCATGAACACGCGCCACGGATCACGCTGCTGTTAGTGGTACCCACTCGAGCGGCTTTGCCGGTACGGCCCGCGAGGCCTCGATCACACTACTTGTTGCGCTCCTCGGCAATCGCCTCGAGCTCGGCGATTCGCTCGAGATCTTTCGGCCTTCCTGCGGCGCGCTTGAGGTGAATGAGCATCTCGAGATCAACGAATCGCACGTCGAGATCGAACAATCGTCGAGACTCCGAGCGAGCCACTAGCGCGTCGTAGATGCCGCCTCCCGTCGCCTCACCCATCACATCGAGATCGCCCAGCGTTGTAACGAGCGTGAAGTTCAGACCCCGTCGGATCGTCTCGGCATCGAACCGAAACGGCAGACCTGGCGGTGCTCCACGCAAGTACGGATGATGAGGTTCGAGTGCAGTGGCGAGCCTGGCAATGTTCTCCGGGGTCCGCCTATACACGATATCAAGGTCTGCGGTGACGTGTGCCGAGCCGTGCGCGGTCGCGGCTACACCTCCGATGATTACGAATTCGACGGCACCGCCGACGAGGACTTCCAGCAATCCTTGAAAGTCGGTCATTTCGTCGACACGCGCGAACGACGAACTTCGGCGACAAACCGAAGCACCGAGATCATCTTACGGACACGTTCATCCGGTGTGAGTTTCAGGTTCTCGCGGATCAGGGTTCTATCCACGTCCTTCTTGTACGCCTCTGTCACTGGATCGTGCTCCAGCACGAACTGATCGAGGCGCTCGCTCATGCCTTCGCATTATGGGCGCCTCCGCGCCGGAAGCCAAGCGGAGCTACTCGTGGGGGTGCTGGCGGATCGCGCGAGCGCTCCGATTACTGAGCCGCTGCGGGCGACTCTCGAGTTTCCTCGCAACGTCGAAGGCTGCGGTTCCGGCACCAAGGCTCGGGCCGCCGCAAGATCGTACATGACCCACGCTCGACGGCACCGTGTTCCGGGTCGTCCTGCCCTGTTAGATGAAGTACCTGGAGTTGCGACCGAAGTAGCCCACGCTAACCACGGCAGGTACGCGATCACGGAGGTCCACCCGGGCGTCCACGTCGGGTCGAGGGGACATAGGTTCGATGTCGTGTCGGCACCGGGCGTGTCGCCACGGGACGCGTCACCCGTGTAGGGGGCAAAGTCGATGCGCCCGCATGCGCATGCCATCGCGATCGCGATGACTCCAACTCGAGCCCCCATCGGTAGATCTAACCTTCTTCCGTCTCGTTACGGTTGTCAGGAAGCCCCCCGTTCAACCGATGCAAGCCGATTTTCACGACACGGCTTCCACGGCTTGCGACCGTGGTTGTCGTCACGGCTCACATCCGAAGCCGTGTAGCCTGTCGCGATGACCGGCTTCGTAGATCCGACCAAAGAGGCCTTTGCGGCATTCCGGCATGACCAGCGCCCCGGCCCCATCCAGATGCTGAATCTCGTCCGCCTGTTTGCCCAGGCACGTTACCCCGACGGCCGCGATGTCACGGGCGCCGAGGCGTACGCCCAGTACGGGCGCCAGAGCTTCCCGATCTTCACGCGCCTCGGCGGACGGATTGTCTGGCGAGGTCGCTTCGAGCTGATGCTCATCGGACCGAGCGAGGAGCAATGGGACCACTGCTTCATCGCCGAGTATCCGTCCATCGATACGTTCGTCGAGATGATCCGCGATCCGGCGTACCGCGAGGCGGTCACGCATCGCCAGGCCGCAGTCCTCGACTCGCGGCTCATTCGCTGCGCCACCGCCGACAGCGGTGTCGGCTTCTGCGAGCTGCTGTGACCCGCACGCGACATGGCTACTCGAGTCGCCGCTGTAGCTCGCTCATCGTGCAACGTGCTGCACGATGGAACTTGCCTGGCTCGTTTCCTGGGTCCGGTATGCAGCGGAGATTCCACGCGCATGACGCGGCGGTGGCGCGATCGAAGATGCGACTTCAGCCGCGCGACTTGCGTGTCTTGATCGAGGACGAACAAGAAGTCGCCTACGACGCGGCCTCACCAACGCGACGTATTCGCGCAGCGTGCGCACGGCACCGCGATAGCCGCGTTCGCGAACCATGTCGTAGAGCCGCGTCGCGAGGAGCGAGATCTTCGACGCCGCGACTTTCTCGCCGACCGGCTCAACCGCCAGAACGCGACGGAATCAGGCCGCCATCAACAACAGTTACACGGCCAAAGATCGGGAGGGCTGTGTGACCTACGACGAGGTGGATGACTGCGGCACGGAAGCCCGCTATCACCGGCAGGAGCTGATCGAGTGGTGGGATCAGCAGGCGTGTCCGAAATGCGCGGATTCCAGGATCGAACGGCAGCCGACCGACGACGACCAGCAGCCCTGCGGCTCGCGTTGTCGGTGAATGCGAGGTCGAGGTCGCGCGAGCGGCCACGGTCGACCGTGATCACTTGCCATAGCTAACTTGGTTAGCTAACATGCGAACGTGAAGATCAACATCCACGCCGCGAAGACGACCCTCTCGAAGCTCATCGAACGTGCGCACTCGGGGGAGGAGATCGTGATCGCGCGAGGAGACGTCCCCGTCGCTCGCCTGGTTCCGATCATCGGGAAACCCGCGAAGCGCCAGCCCGGTACGTTGCGGGGCATCGTCAAGCTTACGAAGGCGTTCTTTGAGCCGCTTCCCGCTGACGAGATCGATCTGTGGGAGCCGAAGTCATGATGCTTCTGTTGGATACGCATGTCCTCTTGTGGTGGGCCACGCTTCACAAGAGCCTTTCAGCGACCGCGAGGAAGGCGATCGCGGCCGAGGATTCGGCGGTCTACGTCAGCGCGGCGACTGCCTGGGAGATCGCGATCAAGGTGCGGCTCGGCAAGCTCGAGTGGCCTGCGAGCGCAGGAAGCGTGAACGCATACGCGCTCGGCCAAGGGTTTCGCCCGCTGCCGATCTCGCTCGAACACGCCGAGCTCGCCGGTCAGTTGCGCATCGCTCACAGGGATCCGTTCGATCGCATGCTGATCGCACAAGCGCAATCCGAGGACATGTGGCTCGTCAGCAACGAGGAGCTGTTCGATGCCACCGGGGTGAGACGAACCTGGTAGGGCGCGACCCAGCTCATGGACCAACGGTTGGCGAGGCGGGCAGCTGGCTGGTCGAAGGAATCGGCGAGGACTTCGTGCCACCGATCTGTGACTTGTCGCGCGTGAAGCACGCCTACACCGTCACCGACCGGACAAGGGGGCGCTGATTGGCATCGTCACGCGTATCGATCTGGTGAACTACCTGCGGCGCCGTGTGTAGAGCCCGCGCACAGTGAGGCGCCTCACCGGCGGTCACCTTGTGGGGTGGCATGAAACTCGCTACGTCTTCTGACGTGGTCACGACAGTTCGCTCGATGGTCAAGAACGCGGTGTTCGACCGCATCCCGGGGCTCCTACGCCGCGGCCCCGTGACATCCAAGCGCGTCGCGCTGACGTTTGACGATGGCCCCGACGACCTGACGCCCGATTACCTCGAGCTCCTCGATAATCTCGGCGTGCCCGCGACGTTCTTCGTCAGCGGGCAGCGCGCAGCCGCACACCCGGAGCTGATTCGCGAGTACTTGCGGCGTGGGCATCAGGTGGCGAACCACGGCTACGACCACCAGACGTTTCCTAGCCTGTCGCGCAAGCAGCTGATCGAGCAGGTCCACCGGACCGAAGACGCGATCGGCGGTCAGCTCACCGGTCGCCCGTGGGTGCGCCCTCCGCATGGTGCGGTCGACCCGTCGTCGCTGCTCACGTTGCGTTCGCAGGGCTGCGTTGTCGCCCTGTGGTCGGTCGACTCGCATGACTACAAAGAACGGGATCCGGCACGCCTCGCAGAGCACTGCAGTACGGCGGTCGTCAGCGGCGGTGACGTGCTGTTGTTCCATGAAGGCCAGCAGTGGACGCTCGATGCACTGCCGCGGATCGTCTCGGGCCTGCTCGCGAGTGGCCTCGAGTGCGTGACGATGCACGACCTGTTCGCGCGCTGACCTACGCGAGCGCTGCGAGGACCTCACTACTCGCGCGCTCCCCCGCTTCGATCGCGCCATCCATGTAGCCCGGCCAGTGCACGGCGCTCTCGGTTCCGGCGACGTGGAGCTTCGCAACGGGATCGCGCCAGCGCGCGCCGCGGGAGAGGACATTGGGCGCGGTGCTCGCGACGCAACCGGCACTCCACGGATCGGCGGCCCAGTCGTGCTCGACGTACGCGAGCGGCCGTGCCGCCTCGTGACCGAAGTAGCCTTCGAGCGTCGCGAGTACCTCAGTGCGGCGATCTTCCGGCGTCCGCTCGCGCCATCGCACAGCATGCGCGCCGACGATGAATGCGAGCAGCGCCGGTGGCTCGCCCATCATCTCGACGACCGCGCGCACTGCACCGTTGGGTCGATAGACTTCGCCGCTGAATCCGCGGTCGCGCCAGAACGCGCGCGGGTACGCCGCGAACGCCTTGACGACGCTGCCCATGCGGACACCGTCGGCGTAGCGGCGCATCGATTCGGGCAACTCGACGTTGATGCCCTTGACCAGCGCGGGCGGGATTGCGAGCACCACGCGCCGTGCCTCGTGGACCGTACGTTCGCCATCGGCGCGCTGCGTCCGGACGGTGACGTTCCTGTCCATCTGCTCGATCGCGACCACCGGCTCTCCCGACGCGATGTCGATTCCATCGGCGAGCTGTAGCGCCAGCTGCTGCGCCCCGCCGGCGAACCGGTGCTCGCGGCCACCGCCGGGGAGGTCCGCACCACCGGGTCGGAACCCTCCGGTTGCGTGCATCGTCGCGAGATACGACAGGAGCGAGATGTCGGCGGGACTCGCTGCAAACACGAGGTCGGCATGCAGGCGGATGCGCTCGCGCGCGATCGAAGTCTTCACGTTCTCGTCGAGAAACGTCGCCAGCGTCACGCGATCGAGCAGCGCTGAGTTGACGGCCGTGGCCGGATCGGCAACGGGTACGCCACCCATCAAACGTTCGATCCGCTTCACCGCACTCTGCTGTGCGAACGCAGCGACGAGGCGCATGATCATCCCGCCCGACTCGTCGATCACCGCACGGCCGACGCGCGCATGCTCGTATGTCGCGATGCCGAGCTCGGTCGCGAGTGCAGCGAGTCGGGTCTGCCCGGCGGTGAGCCACTGCCCACCGAGATCGACGACAGCACCGCCTACATTGCCGTTGCACAGCCGCCCACCTACACGCTCGCGCGCTTCGAACACTCGGACCTTGGCGCCACCAGCGACGAGTCGACGCGCGCAGACGAGGCCCGACAGCCCCGCTCCGATCACGATCGCATCGAACACTCGGGGCGACTATGCGCCAGCGCGGATCAGATCGGAGCCGCCAAGCCGCCAAGAACGCCACCTGCGACCAATCCGCGAACGGACCGGACCGAGTTTCAGCTCAGGCTCCGGCGAAGCCGGCCTTGCGGGCCGCATCGGCCGACAGCTTGCGCGCCTGCACCGACAGCTGGGCCGTGTAGTTGATCGAGTCGTGAGCGAGCTGCGCCCAGGTGTCGATCGCGCCGTGGGCCTTGGTGACCACCTGGCTCTCGTTCGCCGCAAACTCGTCGCCCCACGCCTGTGCGCGGACGTACGAGTCACCGACGATCTTCTGGAACGATGCCTGGGTCTGAGTCCACGCGCCGAACGGGCTCGAGCCACCGGTCGCGGCGGAGGTGAGGTTCGTCATCGCGCCGAGCGCGTTCTGGAACGCGGCCTGGGCGGCGCTCATCTGGTTCTGGAACGCGGTCTGGGCCTGCGTCCACGCGGCCACCGGGTTCTGCCACGCCGTCCACATCGCCATCGGGTCGAATGCCGCAAACGGATTGTGCGCTGCAGCAGTGCCGGCGTTGGGGGTCTCGGCCTTGGCCTGGGTCTTCGTCTGGGTCTTGGTGTCTTCGGACATTTCGAGCTCCTTGTGCGAGCCACCCTAAGGACGTCGCCGGGCCCTGTCAATGGCGTTTTGTTGCGTTGCAGCAAAATTTCCTCCTCGGGACCGCGATTTATCTATTGCATCGCAGTGCACGGTTCAGTAAGTGAACGGCCATGGACAAGCAGCTTCCGTGGTGGAAAGAACCAACCCGCAAGCAATGGGCCGCGTTCACGGCCGCGTGGGTCGGTTGGGTCCTCGATGCGTTCGACTTCACGATCTACATCGTGGTCGCGCAGTACATGATGAAAGAGTTCGGCGTCTCGCCGACCGCGATCGCCGGCTCGGTGACATTGACGCTGCTCGTGCGCCTCGTCGGCGGGTTCGTCGCTGGCTGGATGGCCGACCGCTGGGGCCGCCGCCTTCCATTGATGCTGTCGCTGGTGTGGTTTGCCGTGTTCGACGCTGCGATCTACTTCGCGCCAAACTTTGCGTGGATCCTCGTGTTCCGCACGCTGTTCGGTTTCGGCATGGGAGCGGAGTGGACCGCGGGCACGGCGCTCGCGATGGAGTCGCTGCCCGCCCGTAGCCGCAAGTTCGCGTCGGGATTGCTCCAGGCCGGCTGGCCGGTCGGATTCCTGCTCGCCGCGGGCCTCGCCATCTATGTGGTGCCGGCGTTTGGCTGGCGCGCGATGTTCTTGATCGCCGCGCTGCCCGCGCTGCTCGTCATCCCGATCCGGATGATGATCCCCGACGAGGAATCGCAGACCGCCGAGTCCAAAGCGATGTCCAAGGGTGCGCTCGCCGATCTCATGGCGCCGGGCGTCCGCAAGATGATCGTCCTTGGCTCGCTCGTGATGGCGCTCGGCTTTATCGTTTACTACGGCATGGTCACGACGCACGTCGGCCTGCACCTCGAGGCGGCCGCGTGCCTGCCGAAGGATGGCAAGTGCATCGCCGCCGCGATCAACCAGGGCTGGCACGACCAGATCCTGTTCAACGTTGGCATGCTCATCGGGGTCGTATGTGCGGGCGCGGTCGCGAACCGATTTGGCGTGATCACCGCGCTCGTGGTCCCCGCGCTGCTGATGGTGCCCGCGCTACCGCTGTTCGTTGGCCACGTCAGCTCCGGCATGCCGATCGGTGCATTTCTCGGTGGCGCGCTTGGCGTCGGATACTCCGGCGTAACGCCCGTG
>JAYVWH010000342.1:0-7885 GCA_043786265.1 Kofleriaceae bacterium
TGCAGCGGGAACGTCGACGTCGCAGTTCGAGATCATGTACTACGTCGCGCCGGACCGGGGTGCGCTGCGCTATCGGATCGACGAGGGCACCTGGCAGAAGCTCGATACCCGCGCGACGGCGATCGAGCCGCCACATCCCGCGCGTCAGGTGGTCGCGGTGCAGGACGGCCCGCACAAGCTCACGCTCGAGCACACCGGCGGAGGGCGCGTCGATCTGTTTGGCGTGGCGATGGAGCGACTCGACAAGCCAGGTGTCATCGTCGACGCCTACGGTGTGGTCGGACGCCGGCTCGGTCAGCTGCGCTCGTGGGACTGGTCGATCATCGGCGAGCAGCTCGCGACCCGCGACCCGCGCCTTGTCGTGCTGCAGTACGGCACGAACGAAGCCGACGACGCGACGGTCGTACTCGAGGACATCGCGAAGTACTACGACGAGACGATCACGCGCATCCGTGCCGCAGCGCCGACGGCTTCGATCGTGATCCTCGGGCCGCCTGACATGGGCGTGCGCGAGGCGGGCAAGTCGTGCGATCGGATGAAGCCCCCCAAGGGTGGTGTCGATGCCGGCGTGATTCCCGAGTGCGAGTGGCACACCCCGGGCATCTTGCGCGACATCATCGCCGTGCAGCACGCGGCGGCCGCACGCAACAAAGTCGCGTTCTTCGACACGTTCGCAGCGCTCGGCGGCGCCGACCAGATGGACGCGTTCTTCCAGGCCGACCCCAGGGTCGCGTTCGGCGATCACGTGCACCTGACCGAGATTGGCTACACGCGCTGGGCCGACGCATTTGTCGGCGCCCTCCTCGATAACTACGCTCGATTCAAGCAGCAGCCTCCGCGGGCCCCCTGATGCTGTTCTCGAACCCCGACTACCCGGTCTTCTTGATCGCGGTGTTCTTCCTGTATGCGTTGTCGCGCGGGATCGGGGCGGGAGGGAAGTGGGCGCGTGCGGCGCTGACGGTGCTGCTCGGCGACCTCGTGTTCGTGCTCGTCAGCAAGGATCCGAACGCGCTGTGGGATCCGCTCGGTGCCCGGCTGTACGGGCTCGTCGCCGGCGCACCGGTCACGTCGCTCGACTTCTTGTGGAAGTGGCCGATCGGCATCGCCGTGATCGCGATCGGCATCGTGCTCGGCCGGCGCGGGCCGCGCAGCGTGCAGCCGCGGCACCTCGGCTACGTGTTCGTCGGTGTCCTCGCACTCCTCGGCGGCTCGCTGCTGTATGCCGTCAATAACGACGCGGTCCCTGCGCTGACCGCGTGGCTCGTGGCTCACGGTCATCTCGCGATCCTGTTCGTGCTCGGCATCTCGATCGGTGCGTCGCAGACCGAGTCATACAAGCCGCTCGGCCGGATCGTGATCCTGTTCGTCGTCTCCTGCCTCTTCTATCACGCGTGGGCGGCCGCGATGCCGGGCGTCTATCGCTACCTGCTCGCGCTGCTGATGGGGACGATCGTCCTCGATTACTACCTCGCGATCTGGATCGAGGCGGCCGAGAGTCCGACGGCGCGGAAGCTGCTCGTCGTCGGCAGCGTCGTGTCGAACCTCGGCATTCTGTTCTTCTTCAAGTACGCCGATTTCGTGACCCAGGACGTGCTCCACCTCGATGTCGGCCGGCTCGATCTGATCTTGCCGGCTGGTATCTCGTTTCACACGTTCCAGTCGCTGTCGTACACGATCGACGTCTATCGCAAGAAGCTGCCCGCGACGCGCTCCGTCGTGAAGTTCGCGACCTTCGTCTTGTTCTTCCCGCAGCTGGTTGCGGGTCCGATCGTGCGCGCGCAGGATCTGATGCCGCAGCTCGATGCGTTGCCAGCGCTCGAGCTCGACAAGGCCACGCGCGGACTGTTCCGGATCGTCGTCGGTCTGTTCAAGAAGATCGCCCTCGCCGACACGCTCGCACTCGTGATCGTCGAGCGCGTGTTCGAGGCGCCAGAGCGGTTCTCGTCGCTCGAGACACTTGCGGGCGTCTACGGTTACGCCCTCCAGATCTATCTCGACTTCTCCGCGTACTCCGACATCGCGATCGGCTCGGCGATGGTGCTCGGCTTCACGTTGCCCGAAAACTTTCGAACACCGTATCGCAGCGCCAATCTCCAGGAGTTCTGGCGGCGCTGGCACATCAGCCTGTCGACGTGGCTGCGCGACTACCTCTACATCGCGCTCGGCGGGAGCCGCGGTGCCGAGTGGCGCACATATCTAAATCTGATCCTGACGATGCTGCTCGGCGGTCTGTGGCACGGCGCGAGCTGGGCGTTGATCGTGTGGGGTGGGCTGCACGGCTTCGGGCTCGCCATCACGCGTTATTTCCAGCGCATGACCGAGCGCGATATGGCCGCGGCGTTCCGCATGCGGATCGCGTGCAGCGTGCTCGCCGCCCTCGGCTACGGGCTGCTCGTCGGCGTGATCGACGATGCGTCGGCGTGGACGCAGCTCGTCGTCGCGTGGCTCTGCATCACGCCGCTGTGGGCGGTGATGACCGCGTGGCTCGGGCGCGAACCAGGTCGCAACGGTGTCGAGGAGCTGCCGACAGGTACGCCGCTGCCGTGGGGCGCGTTGTGGCCGCGACGGTCGAAGATTCCGCCTGCGCAGCTCGTCGATACGCGCGCGGCCTGGACGCCGGAGCTGCTGCGCCTTGGCATGTGCGGCGCGGCCGTCATGTTCCTCGTCGCGCTTGCGTACTGGGAACCGGCGACATGGATCCCGTGCGCGGTGCTGATGTGGGGGCTGTCGGTCGCGGCCGATATCGTCGAGCGCAATCCCGCAAACCTCGTCGGGGAGCTCGGTGTGCTCGGCCGGCGCGCACTGTCGGCATTCCTGGTGTTCCAGTACGTGTGCCTCGCGTGGGTGTTCTTCCGTGCGGCGTCGTTCGACAACGCCCTCGCGGTGTTGCGGCGGCTCGGGGCACTCGAGACCGATCACGCGAACCTGGTCCCGATCGTGACGACGGCACTTGTCGTCGGATTCCTGTGTCACTTCTTCGCGGACGGCAGCTTTCGCTGGCTGCGCGAGCGGTTCGCAGGACTGCCCGCGTGGGCGCAAGGATTGGCGCTTGCGGCGGTGATGCTGGCGCTGCGCGCGCTTGGTCACGCCGAGGCGGTGCCGTTCATCTACTTCCAGTTCTGATCGCACTACGTTAGAGAACGTCAGGCCGCGTCGGGGCGAGCCAGCTCGCGAGCGTGGCGGACAGGCCGAGCACGAGCTCGGGGGCGCGTCGCGCGACGCTCGCGAAGGCGGCGCGATCGACAACGAGCACGCTCGCTTTCCCGAATAGCGTAGCTGCACGCTTGGCGTGCGTCAGAACCGCCAGCTCGCCGACCACCTCGCCGGGGTTCACCTGCCGGTCGACACCGGCGCGGCGCGCGGTCAGGGCGCCCGTCGCGACGACGAACATCGTGTCGCCTTCGTCGCCTTCACGAAACAGCTCGCCGTCGACGCTGGTGCGCGTGACGCCCTCCGCGAGCGCGGCGAGCGCCGGCCCTGCGATCGACGCAAACAGCCCGGGGCGGCGAAGCTCGACGAGCGTGGCCTCGAGCGCGCTGAGCTCGCCGGCCGCGAGCTTGGCCAGCCACGGGTCGTGCGCCGCGAGCATCGCGACCGCATCACCGTTCGCGGCCGGTCGAACCGGACCGAGCCAGCGCTCGATCGCTTCGAGCACCTCTTGCCGGACCTGAAGCTCTTGCACGACATCGAGAGCGCGCTTGCGGTCGGCCTCGCGGGTGCCGAGCAAGTGACGCGCGGTTGCAGCGAGCGGGGCGGGATCTCGACCGGACTGCGCTGCTTCGAGTGCTGCCGCCCAGAGCAGGCGAGCGGCGCATCGGCGCGTTGCGATTGCGAGCTCGGCCGCAACGCAGGGCGAGAGTGCGGTCGCGGCATCGCGCGCGTCTAGATGCGCGGTGAATGCGGCGAGCGCGACGTCGTGCGCGCCCGTCAGCAGCGACACTGGAAGATCGGTACCGCCACGTGCGAGGGCAAGGGCGCTGCGCAGCGCCGCGTAGGCGACTTCGGGATCGCCGTCGATAATCAACGCGCCGAGGAGCACGGTCGCCGTAGGTGCGGCGCCGAGTGCGCGAGCGATCGTCGCGCGTGCGAGGGCAGGGAGGAGCTGGAGGTGACCGAGCAGCAGCTCGGCGCCGTCCGCGTCGAGCTCCTCGATCGCGGCGGTCGCGGCCGCAACGCCAGCGGTGAGCGCGACAGCGAGCAGCGGTACCGACTCGGCGGGTGCGAGCCGGACGATCGCGTGGAACGCGCCTGGACGCGTGGCAGGTACGGCGGCCGCGGCCGCGAGCTGTGCGGCGAGGGTGGCATGGGGAAACGATGATCTACGCTTGCGGATCAGTGCAACCGCCCAGGCGGGGTCGTGCTCGAACAACCGGGCGAGCTCGGGCGTTGGGTCGCCGCCCGCGAGCATGCGCTCGGCGGTGCGAACTGCATGGTCGACCTCGCGCGATAGGCCCGCGCGTGCTTTGCCGCGAGTGATGCCGGCGTCGTCGCCCGCGATCGCGAGGGCCTTGATGCCGAACACGAGCGCCCGGTCGTCATCCTCGATGCCGATCGCAGCGCGTAGCTCGCCGCGGAGTGCAGGGGAGGGCGCGCGCGCGAGCTGGTCGAACATCGCGGCGCGCACGGCGGCATCGTCGTGACCCAGATGGTCAGCGAGGTCGTTGGCGTCGATGCGTGCCCGAGATAACGCGGCGCGCGCGAGCCCCGCCTGGTGCGGATCGTCCACGCCAGCGGCCCGGGTCCAGCGCTCGAGCGTCTCGAGGTCGATACGTCGCGGGTCGTCGCGCTCGATCTGCCGAATGCCGAGCGGGGCGGCGAGGGCGGTCTGAAACCTGCGCGCCGCAAACCGTGCGGCAATCGCCCACACGAGCGCGATGCCGATCGCGACGAGTGCGAGCGTCGCCGGGGAGCGCAGTGCGGATGGGCCGATCGCTCTCAGTGTGAGGGCCGCAGCTGCGATGCCCGCAGGACCGATCGCGCCGCGCAGCAGCACCTTCCAGCGTGCGCGCGGTGCCGGTGGCAACGCCGACAGCTCGAGCTCCTGCGACGTCCGTGACGTGGCGAACTTGAGTACCTGGTCCGCGGTGCGCGTCCCCGCGATGCTGAGGAACCCCGGTGCGGCGGCGAAGCCGGCATAGCTTGCGACGACGATGACGGGATGTACGGCCGCGGTGAACGTCATCGCGCGTGTGACGAGAACGTGCGGGACTGCGGCGCTCTGCAGGACGAACAGGATCGCGTTGGTTCCGCCGTAGAACAGCGACAGGGCGACCGCAACGTCCTGGCCAGTGTAGTGCCCCTTCACGCTCGTGATGAACTGCAGGTCGATCACCGTCGTCACGACGCCCTCGAGGAGCGCGACCGCGATCATCGCGGTGACCAGCGATCGCTGCACGCCGCTCAGCAAGACCGCGGGTGCCGACGGTGCGGCAACTGCCTTTGCCATGCCGGGGCCGCCGGGGGCACCGCCCGGCGCGCCACCCGCGACGAGCGCACGCTCCTGCCGGATGCACACGCCGAGTGCGATCAGCGTGACCGCAGCGCCGGCGTAGGGAATTGCGGCGAGCCCCACGCGCGGGATCAAAACAGCCGCGCCGAGTCCGGCGATCGCACCACCGAGCGTGACGGCAGCACCGGCGCGCGGCAGAAACCGTCGTGCGTCGCGCCCGGCGACGGCCGCACACACGCGGTTCCACAGCGCGAGGCCTGCGACCTGCGATGTCGCGGCGAGCGTGACGACGAGGACGATCGGCGGTGCGCCTGCTTGCAACAGCGACGGTGCGACGCCTGCGGCGACGGCGAGTGTGCCGAGCAGGAAGAGATCGACGACGCCGGCGCGAGCGATGCGGGTCAGATAGTCGTAGCCGAGCGTCGCGACCGCGAATCCGCTGGCGTTGGCGATCAAGAGCCACGGCATCTGCTCGGGGCCGTAGGCGCCGAGGAACGCCGCTTCCGCGAACGAACGCAGCGCGATCGCAACGAAACTGCCGAGCAGCACCATCACCGCGCCGAGCACGAAGGCGCGGCGATTCATGCAGGCTCGCTCAGCAGCAGTGCGGCGAGCTGCGCGGCGAGGGCGGTGAGCGCTGCGGGATCCTCCTCGAGGACATCGCGTACGTCATCGATACTGAGGCCGACCAGCGTGCTCGGTTCGTCCGCGACCACTTCCACGACCGGTGTCGCGGCGCGCACCACGCGGATCATGCCGAGTGCGTTGCCGGGGATTGCGGGCGCTCCGCGCTTGCGCGCGATGCTTGCGGTCATGTTGATGCCCGATTCGTGCACCGCGACCGCCAGCGAGCCCGTCGCGACGACCCAGACCGTCTCCTCGGTCGTGCGCCGTTCTCCACGCTCGAGCTCCGTCGGTCGCGCGCGCTCCGCGAGCCGGATCAAGACTGCCGGCGCGAGGCTCTCGAATAAAGGACATGTGGCGAGCGTGCGGGCTCGCTCCAGCAGGTCCATTACTTCTTGGCGAGGATCTTCTTCTGGTTCGCCTGGATCGCCTTCTGATTGGCGAGCACCTGGTCTAGCTTCTTCTGGTTGCCCGCGATCGCCTTCTGATTGGCGAGCACCTGGTCGAGCTTCTTCTGGTTGCCCGCGATCTTGGCCTGGTTGGCGAGGACCTGGTCGAGCTTCTTCTGGTTCGCCACGATCGACTTCTGGTTCGCCTCGATCGTCTTCTGGTTCGCGAGCACCTGGTCGAGCTTCTTCTGGTTGCCGGCGATCTTGGCCTGGTTGGCCAGGATCTTCTCCTGGTTCGCCACGATGGTCGCGAACACGTCGCTCCCCGCAGCTGCCGAATCGTGATTTCCGTTGGTCATCGTCTCCATGGCAAACCCTTCCTCAGCGCATCCGCGCGCCGAATTCCGCTGTCATCCTAAACCGGGACTTCCCCCCACAGCCAGGGGTCCAGGCCCCGACGAGCACGCCGCAAACGGACGCGGGATCGCGGGGTTGCGCCCCGAGATCGATGACGGCGTGATGACACCGGGTGGCACCCTGGCTGCAATTGCCATCTCCCATGAAGACGATCCTCCTCGGCCTCATGCTCGCGACTGGCTGCATCGTCGGCGATCCGGGCGGCGGTTCCGGCTCGGGCGGTGGGAGTGGAGGCGGCGGCGGAAACGGCGGCGGTGGGGGCGGCGGAACGCAGGACACCCTGATCGATGCCGGCGCCGGAAGCGGTAGCGGTAGTGGTGTCGCGTGCACCAACGCCGCCTACGACCCCTGTTCCGACAATACTCAGTGCACGTCGGGCAAGTGCCAGCTGTTCAACGGCTCCGGGTTCCAGGTCTGCACGCAGACCTGCACGCCCGGCGATCCGACCACGTGCCCGCAACAGAACGGGCAGGCCGCGACCTGCAACAACATGGGCATCTGCAAGCCACTCGCGGCGAACACCTGCACGCGCTGACCTACGGCATTACGGTGTGTGCGTAACGCGTAGATAGGGGCGGCATCGGCTCACCACGCATCGTGAGGCCCGCGTCCGTCACCTGCGCGACGAGCTTGTTTGCCGAGCGAGATACCCGGAGGCATCACGAACGCGACGGTGTGCGAGCCGGCGCGCGGTGAGATCGTCACGGGACAGGTCATCGCGAGCTCGACGTGCGCGGCGTGCCGTCCGAAGATGTAGCTTGCTAGGCGCCGGAAGCCGTGCATCCGTAATCACGCGCCGGAGGCACGCAGGGAAAATCGGACATCGACTCGTCGCGTAAAGCGACAAGCCAAGTCCGATCGCGGGAATAACCGCTAATCGCCCGATACGACGAGATGATCCACGATCGCGCGAACGCCATCGATGCGGCTGACCATCTCGAGCAGAACCACGATCACGTGCGAGTCGCGAACCTGACCGCGGAGGATGACGCAGTCGTGCTCGACG
>JAYVWH010000343.1:0-3254 GCA_043786265.1 Kofleriaceae bacterium
CGAGTGCTGCGGCGACGAGCGCCAGCGCAGGGATCACGAGCCACGTCTTGCCGCGAACCACGGATCCGACGCTACGAGCCCCGGACGAACGGGGCAAAAATCCGGCTTTAGATCTCGATCTTCGCGGTGCGCGCCACGAGCCAGGCGAATGCGAGGCCGGGAATCGCGAGTAGGACGGTCACGGTGAAGAACCCGGGCCAGCCCCACGCATTGACGACATCGTCGGCGAGAAAGCCGAATACACGCTGCCCGACCGACGACAGCGACGTCAGCAGCGCGAACTGCGTCGCACTGACCGCGGCGGTGGTGGCGCCCATCAGGACGGCCAGAAACGCAGTCGTCGCGAGTGCGGTCGTCGCGTGGTCGATGAACACGGCGGTGCAGAACACGACGTAGTCGGGGCCGACCAGCGCGAGCACGATATATAAGAGGTTCGTCAAGGCGGCGAGCGCGGCGAACGGGACGAGCAACCGGCGTGCACCGTGACGCGACACCAGCGCGCCTGCGGCGACGCCACCCGCGAGCATCCCGACGAAGCCGAGCGCCTTGTTGACGATGCCAATGTCGGTCGACGAGAACCCGACGCCCGTCTTGAGAAACGGGATGATCAAAGCCTGTGCGAAGTAGTCGCCGAAGCGATACAGCGCCGCGAGTCCGAGCACGAGGCAGAGCAGCCCCCAGCCGAGCCGGCGCTGCAGCTCGATGAACGGCAGCACGAGCGAGGACGCGAGCGACTTCGGTGCGCCGGCCGCCTGGGGTGGCTCCTCGGCCGCCAGCGTCGCCAGCACGCCCACGATCATCAGCGCGGCCATGCCCCCGTAGATCACGCGCCACGGCAGGTGATCGGACAGCACGAGCGCGAGCGTCCCGGTCAGCAGCAGCGCGGTGCGGTAGCCGAGGACGTACGCCGCAGACCCCGCAGCCCGCTCCGACGGTGTCAGGACGTCAGCTTTGTAGGCATCGATGATGACGTCCTGCGATGCCGACAAAAACGCGACGACGACCGCGAGCGTCGCGAGCAACACCGGTTCGCGCAGCGGGTCGACCGCGCCCATCGCTGCGATTGCGACCGCAAGGGCAAGCTGCAACGCGAGGCACCAGCCACGGCGCCGGCCGAGGAACGGTAGCTTGTAGCGATCGAGCAGCGGCGCCCACGCGAACTTGAACGTGTACGCGAGACCGACTGCGGACAGGTCGGCGATCCGCCCCAGATTCACGCCGGCGTCAGTCATCCACGCCTGTAGCGTCTGGCCCGTCAGCAGCAGCGGTAGGCCGCCCGAGAACCCGAGCAGATATAAAACAGCCATCTTTCGCGAGCGAAAGACGTCGAAGACGCCTGGTTTCGGGGTTTCTCCCAGAGTGCGTAATGTCCCATGTGGCCACCGCGCGAGCTAACATCCCGCCGACCGCGTGGTGTCTTCGTCCAAACGAGCCAAGCTCGCGGCTGTCCTGCGCTGGCTTGCCCCGAGCGTCGCTGCCGCCGCGACGGGTGCGCTGACCGGCGGCGTCGTCGAGGGACTCGGCATGACGAGCGGTCTTGGCATCGCGAGCGCGGCCGGCTTCGTCGCGGTGGTGATCCTTCCGATCCTGCTCGCCGCGAGCGTAGTGCTGCGCGGCCTATGGGCCCTATGGCAGCCGCGTGATCTCGCGCTCGTCGAGGAGGATGGGTCGGCGCCGCGCCTCGCGGCGTGGGCCGCTGTGGTGTGGCTATCCGTGCTCGGCCTCGCGTGGGCGATGTTTCAAGGCACGTGGATGCTAGCGAGCGCCACCGCGTTCAAGCCGGCGACGCTGTCGTTCCTCGAGCCTGTTCTCGCGATCTGTGCGGTGCTAGTGCTCGTCGTGCTGTCGCGGCCGCTCGCGCGTGGCCTGACCTGGATCTATCGCAAGATCGATGCGCGCTGGCGCAAACGCGTGGCGTGGTCGATCGTTTCGCCGCGCGCGATCGCGATCTGCCTCATCGTCAAATCGCTTGTCGTCGGCTACGTACTGTGGCGCTTCCTCGTCAAGCCCAAGCTCGGCGCACTCGACCTGTCACTGCTGTATGTGCCCATCACCGCGCTCGCAGGCACGATCGTCGCCCACATCGGATGGCCGATACTCGGTGCGCGTGCGCGGCGCCCTGCCCTCGCGGTGCTCGCCGGTGCGGCGTTGCTCGCCATCGGTATCGCGACGTTCGTCTGGCGCGCGCGCCCCGCGCTGACGCTCGCAATCTGGGGCGAGCGTCCGATCGCAGGCCTCGCGATCGACAAGCTACTCGACATCGACACGATCCGCGCTCGCATGTCACTCACTGCGTTCCGCCCGGCTGCGAAAGCGGGCTCGCCGCATCCCGACATAGTTCTAATAACGATCGACACCGTGCGCGCCGATCACACGCCGCCCTACGGCGGCCAGGCCGAGATGCCGCTGCTGCGCGAGCTCGCGGCCCGCGGTGTCGTGTTCGAGTGGGCGTTCTCGCCATCCAACGTCACGCGGCGCTCGATTCCGTCGATGGTGACTGGTCTCGCGCCGACGCGGGTGCGTGGCCGTGTCGTCGGCTGGGCGCTGCGGATCGATCCGCGCCATGTCGTCGTCGCGGAGCGCATGCTCGCGGGTGGCTACGAGACCGCAGGCTTCGTGTGCTGCAACGGCTTTTGGGGTCCCGACTTCCACACCGGCTTACAGCGCGGCCTCGAGCACCTCGAGATCGAGCCCAATGGAATGACGCTCGCAAAGCAGGCCCATGCGTGGCTCACTGCGCGCGAGAAGAGACTCGATCGCAAGCCGCTGTTTCTGTGGATGCACCTGCTCGAGCCGCACAACTGGCAGTCGGGTTCGGGCGTGGCGACCAACGACGACGAACGCCGCCGCTTCTACGACCGCGCCCTCACGAGTGCGGACGCGATGATGGTCGAGCTGATGTCGGCATTCTCGCAGCGTCCGCCGGAGCAGGCGCCCATCCTGATCGTGACCGCCGACCACGGCGAAGCGCTTGGCGAACACGGCCAGCCTTTTCACTCGACCGATCTCTACAACTCGCAGATCCACGTCCCGTTCGTCATCGCCGGCCCGGGCATCAGGCCGGCCCGCATCCCCGAGACCGTGAGCCTGACCGACCTGACGCCGACCGTGCTCGAGCTCGCCGGCTTCGAAGCGCCGCACGGACCGGCGATGGATGGTCACTCGCTCGCCGATCTCGCAACCGGACGCCGTGTTCCCGACCCCGATGGCGGTGTCGCCTTCGCCACGATGATCAAGGACCGCAGCAATCCCGG
>JAYVWH010000344.1:0-2221 GCA_043786265.1 Kofleriaceae bacterium
CTCACACGCACGCGAGGTTTACTTCTACCACGCACCTTTTCGACACCATGGCCGACGCTGTGGCGCACGAACCGCAGGCGGATGCGGCGAGAATCGAAAGCTCGACCGAATCGAACGCAGCGCGCAGCACAGCGCGCCTCGTGACCGATCAGTGGAACGAACGCCGATCCAACGTGAAGCTCGTGTCGAAACCTGTCAATACACGATCGCGCAAAATCGACGCGACTCTCGATAATCTGACCGTCCGATTACCGGACGACACGACTACGTGGTGGGCGTTGCCTCTGATGTCTCTCATGCCTTTCGATCGAGCGATTGTGCCTTCAGACTGATCGGCTAGCGTCTCTGAGCTGGGCAGTACACAACCGCTAGAACCCCTGCCTCTTGATCGGACTCAGTTCGCCGTCGTCGGCGCGAGCGGCTTCACGTCGATCTCGTAGACCTGTGACTTGTTCTTGCCGGCGATGGCGAGCGTCTGGGTCAGCGTGACGTGCCCCAGGTAGCCATCGCGCACCGCGAGCCGGAGATCCGAGGACTGACCGCCGCCGTCCTTGTAGACCTCCTTCGTCGTGTAGTGCGCGTAGTTGATGCCGTCCTTGGCCTCGATCCCGACGAGCACCCAGTCGTCGCCGTGGTCCTTCCACTTCTCCCCGACTGTGTGCGCGCCTGATGGCGGCCAGCCACCGTCGCCGAGCATGATCTCGAGCGGGGTCAGATACATCGACAGGTCCGCACCGGCGAGCTGTTCTGCGTCGACCGAGCCGCTCGAGTCATGCGGGCGCACCCAGATCTCGAGAGCTGCGTCCTTGCCGCGAAGTGCGCCGTCGACGGTGAGTGACTTGATCAAGACCGCGTTCTGGAACCCGCCGTCTTTAACGTCGGTCACCGTCGCCTCGGCGTCGTACACTTCTTTGACGAGTCCGGTGTGCGTCATCGTGATCGCGTAGCGCTGACCGATCGTGTGCGTGCGCTTCACCTCGACCGGCTTCTTGGGATCGAGCGGCGCCTCGGCGGCGACCGGCGGTGGTGCGGGTGTGGGCGCGGCCACGGCAGCGTCGGCGGAATCGGCGTGGACGATCGGCGGCCGCGTCGGCTCGGGCGGCTCGCCGGTGTTCGCGTCCTCCTTCTTCTTGCACCCGGTTGCTAGAACCCCCACAGCAATCACCATTGCGATACGCATCGTGCCAGCGTATCAGCGGCAAGCAGGGGTCAGACGCAACTCGGGCGCGCAACTTGTGTGGATAACTTCATCGTGACGGACACAGTGACGATCGCGCTCATCTCCATGATCGCGGCGGCGTGCGGTGGTCCGCCGCATCGCAACGAAACGCTCCGTAATGCAGGCGGTGTCGCGCGGACGCGGCCCACGTTCGAACAGATGCGTGAATCGATCACGGAGCTGTCCCAGGCGGTGCCGTACCTCGCGTCGCCGACCGACGCCGCGGCCGCGCTCGCGGTGCTCGGCACGCCACTGTGGTTCGACGGCTTCACCTACAGCAACGCGGCGGAGGACGCGCAGCGACAACGCTGCACGCAGGCGAGCGGCACCCTTGTCACGTCCGCAGAGCTCGACCACTTCGTCGAATGTGCGTCGATCGCGAACTGGCGGCTCGGCGGTGACGATGTCGAGGAGATCGCGCTGGCGAAGCTGCCGGTCGTGTTCGCGGCGCAGCGCGCACGGCTGGCCGATCTCGCCGCGGACCACCGATTCGCATACACGCACTTCTGTCCGGCAGCGCCGGGGGACTACTGGACGCTGTTCGCGGCGACGACTAACGAGACCGGCCTCGTCGTCGTCGATACGATCCTCGTCTCGAACACCGCAGACGGTGAGTGCCGCCAGCCCGGGCCGTAGCGGTATGCTCTCGGTTCGATGGGCATGACGTTCGAACAGGTCGATAAGCTCGCGTCTTCACTGCTGGGCGTCACGACGGGCCTACGGTGGGGCAAGCGCACGTGGCTCATCAACGAGCATGGCTTCGCGTGGGAGCGGCCCCTCGGCAAGGCCGACCTCGCGCGCCTCGTCGAGACGCCACCGACGGGGGACATTCTCGGCATCGTCTGTGAGGACCTCGACGCCAAGGACGCGCTGCTTGCGTTCGGATTGCCGGGCTTCTTCACGATCCAGCACTTCAACAATTATCCGGCGGTGCTGGTCGAGCTGCGCAAGGCACGGGTCAAAGACGTTCGCGCCGCAATCCTCGACGCGTTTCGCACTCAG